>NZ_CANPWG010000079.1 GCF_947581915.1 Candidatus Palauibacter scopulicola | reverse complement strand
CTGTCGCTGATCGCGATCGTGGTGGGCGGGCTGATGTTCGCGTTCGGCGAGGGCGGGAGCAAGCGCACGCTGGCGGGGATCATCTTCGGGATCGGGATGGCCGTGGGCGCGGTGAACTTCCTCGGCTGGCTGTTCTGATGCGGGGTCTGACGCGCTGGCCAGGCTACGTGGCGCTCAACCGTCCGCTCACCGTGCTGGGCGTCGAGCGGCGGCTGTTCCTGCTCGGCGCGACGCTCGCGGTTGCGGTGTGGAACGCGACGGCTTCGCTCGTGGCGGGCGGCATGGTGTTCGCGGGTTGCTACGGCGCGGGCTGGCTCGCGGGCCGTAGAGACCCGGCCATGCTCGCCGTATTGAGGGCGGCCGCCCGCTATCCGGCGCGGATCGATCCGGGCAAGTGGGCGGACGAGCCGTGGCATCTCCGCATCCGGACGGACTCGAAGTGAGAGTCGCGGAGGAACGCCGGGCCTACGAGGCGGCGGGCTCGCTGGCCGAGGAGCTGCCCTACTGGGGCTGGCTCGACGACGGCCGCACCTGCCTGACCCGTTCGGGCGAGTTGATGGCGGCGGGCCGGATCCGGCCCGCCGCGGTGGACGGCCGCACACCGGAGCAGATCGACCGGGTGCTCGGGCTCTGGCAACGGTTGATGTCGGGCCTGGGTTCCGACACGCGCCTCCAGTTCCACATGCTCCGGCGTCCCAGCCTCGCCGAGGGTCAAGAGACGAGCGGTTCGGAAATCGCGTCCCTGTCGGGCCGCAAGCGAAGCGCGTTCCTTGCCGGGCGCGTCCAGCGGCTCGACGCCTTCGTGGTCTGGTCGCACGACCCGGGCCTCCGCCCGGCGGGCGGGGGCTCGGGGCCGGGACCGCTGTCGCGGTTCAAGCGGTTGGGCAAGCGCGGCGGCAAGACGGCAACCACCTACCTGGCCTCGGACATCGAGGCGGCGGCGGGCCGGTTCCAAGCGATGATTGACGCGGGCCGCTCACTCGTGGCCGAGCACACGCCCGTCGAGATGCTGGACGCCGTGGAAGGCTCCCGGCTGCTCTCCGAACTCATCAACCGCCCCGGCACGTTCTGGGACGGCGCGACGGGCAGCGGAATGAATTGGCGGCTCGCGCTGTCGGAGCTGGAGGCGGAGCGGTCGCACCTTCGGCTCGACGGCGAGCCGGTGGTTCTCTACTCGCTGCTGTCGCCGCCCGGTCAGGCGCACGCGAACCTGATCAAGGACCTCTACTGCCTGGATGCCGTGACGACCGTTTCGCTCGAATGGCGGCCGTGGACGGTCGAGGCGGCGCGGCGCCGCATCCGGAGCGCGCAGCGCCACTACTTCTCGCGCCGCTACTCGATGATGGCGCACGCGCAGGACGCCCAGGGCACGGCGGCGGCGATGGTCGATTCCGCGGCGGCCGCCGAGTCCGACCGTCTGGGAGCGGCGCTCGTCGAACTCGAAGCCGACGGCGTGGCCTACGGCGAGGCGTCGCTCACCGTGGCGCTCCACGGCGAACTCGACGGGATCGAGCGCCTGGACGGCGATGTGCGCCGCCTGTTCGCCGCGCACGACGCGAAGGTGATGCGGGAGGGCTACGGCCAGCTTCCCGCGTGGTTCGCCCGGCTCCCGGCCCAGCCGCGACGCCGGCAGGTGCGGAAGGTATTCGCATCGGCGGGCCTCGCCGCGTGCCTCGCGCCCGTGTTCGGGCCGCCGAGGGGGAACAGAAGGAGTCATCATCTCGACCGCGAGCCGCTGGCGGTGTTCGAGACGCCGTGGCGCACGGCGTACCGCTACGACCTGTTCGCGGGCGACGTGGGCCACACGCTGATCCTGGGGGCGACGGGCTCGGGCAAGAGCTTTACGCTCAACTTCCTGCTGGTCGAGGCGCTCAAGTACGATCCGCGCATCCTGATCCTGGACCTGGGCGGCTCCTACCGCTGGCTGACCCGGTTCCTCGGGGGCCGGTATCTGGAGCTCGCGCCGGGCGAGGCGGAGCCGACGCTCCGGCTTACACCCTTCGCGCTCCCCGCCACCACGCGCACGTTCCAGTTCCTTACGGGCTGGGTGCTCCGGCTGCTGAAGCTGGGTGGTTACGAGGCCAGCGGCGCGGACACGAGCGAGATCCGCGCGCGCATCGAGGATCTGTACGCGCTCGGGACGGAGCGCCGGACGCTCAGCGTGCTGGCCGGTTCGTTGCCGTCCGCGATGTGGCCCGCGCTGAGCCGCTGGACGGAGGGCGGCGCGTGGGGCGCGTTCTTCGACAACCCCCCGGCGGGCAGGGCGGACATCGAGTTCCGGGACTGGCAGGTGATCGACCTTGCGGGCGCGGCGGAGCACGCGGACCTGTGCGAGGCCGCGCTCTCGTACCTGCTCGAACGCATGCGCCTGGAGATCGAGGACCCGGCCGAGACCGCGCGGCTCAAACTGATGGTCGTGGACGAGGCGTGGCGGTACATGCAGGACCCCGCCGTGCTGAACTACTTGGCCGAGGCGGCCAAGACGTGGCGAAAGAAGAACGCGGCGCTCGTGCTCGCCACGCAGTCGGCCGTGGACGTGACGGGGACGGCGGGCGCTTCGGCCCTTCTCGAATCCATCCCGACCAAGCTCTTCCTTGCCAACGCCGAACTGCCCGACGAGGCCGGAGCACTGTTCCGGCTGAACGAGTCGGAGGTGGCGCGGATCCGGGCGTTGACGCCCAAGCGCGAACTGTATCTGCGCCGCCCGGACGAGGCGGCGGTGCTCCGGCTCGAAGTCGATCCCGAGAGCTATTGGCTCTACACCTCCTCGCCGCTCGACGCCGAGAGGCGCGCCGAGGCCGTGGCGAGGCACGGACTGGCCCGGGCGCTCGAAGCGCTCGCGGGCCAACACCACCCCACCCCACCAACCGAGAGGACGTAACACCATGAAAGCAACTCCGACCGCAGCGATCCTGCTGGGGATCGTCGTCGTGCTGCTGACGCTGCTCCTGGCGGCGCTCCCCTGCGATGCCGCCGCGCAGCAGACGAGCGCCGATGCCGCCTACCTTCGAGTGCCGCTGCCGGAGGAAGGCGAAGAGCGGATCCCCCGGCTCCGCGCGCGCGTGCGGCATACCACTGTAATCGTGCTTCCGGCCGGGGAGCGGATCCTCGACTTCGTGGCCGGCGACTCCGAGTACTGGCACCTGACCGGCG
>NZ_CANPWG010000078.1 GCF_947581915.1 Candidatus Palauibacter scopulicola | reverse complement strand
GGGCCATGAAGACCTGGTTGGCGAGGACGTTGTAGCGGGCGGATGACGAGTCGAGGCCGTCGAGCAGCCAGTCGGCCTGCGGGCGCCCGAGGATGGTGGCGCCTTCGGCGCGCTGCTCCGCGCACGGCGGCTGCCGGCGGCCGCCGCACGGCTGGAGGGTGCGGTACTGCCGGGTGTCGAGGACGTGGAGCCGCATCAGCGAGCCGAAGTCGAGCCGGCGGTAGAGTTGCGCATCGGGGCCGGCCGGGAGCGACGTCCGTCGCAGGGGGAAGTTCTCGTACATCGCCTGGAAGGCGGCGGCGCGGCGGGCGAGGAACGCCTCCCGGGTCATCTCCTCGGTGTGGTGGTCGCCCGCCCAGTCGTTGTCCACCTCGTGGTCGTCGGGGGTGAAGACCCAGGGGGCGGCGGCGTGGGCGGCCTGGAGGTCGGGATCCCTTTTATATAGGGCGTAGCGCGCGCGGTAGCCGTCGAGCGTGCGCGGTTCCTCCGTGTCGTGGCGTCGCACGAGGTCGTCACGGTCGCCGGGGCCGCTCTCGTAGATGTAGTCGCCGAGGTGGATGACGAGGGCGGGGGATTCGGCGGCCATGTGGCGGAAGCCGGTGTACCAGCCGCGCTCGTAGTGCTGGCAGGAGACGAAGACGAAATCGAAGCGGTCCGGCAGGGCGCCGGGCGCCGGGGCGGTGCGCGTGCGGCCGGTCGGGCTCGTCGCCCCGGCGGCGTGGAAGCGGTACCAGTAGTCGCGGCCGGGCTCGAGGCCCTCCACCTCGACGTGGACGGAGTGGCCGAGTTCCGCGAGCGCCGCCGCCTCGCCCCGCCGCACGACGCTCCGGAAGCCGTCGTCCGCCGCGACCTCCCACCGCACGGGGAAGGCGGCGCCGGGGTCGCCGGGCAGGGCGAGCAGGCGCGTCCACAGCACGACGCCGTCCGCGGCCGGTTCTCCGGAGGCCACGCCGAGTTCGAACGGAAAGCGATCGAACGGAAAGCGGTCGACGGAGCCGCCGCCGGCGGAGCGCACGCGGATCCCGCCGCCCCCCGCGCGGGCCGCCGGTCCGAACTGCGCGAAGGGGAGCGGCGCCAGCGCGCAGAGCGCCGCGGAGCGCGACCACGCGGCGAGGAAATCGCGCCGCGTGGTCACCGCGAAACCCGTCCCGCGACGGCCCGGTTTCGATTGCCGACGCCAGCCGGCCGGTCTAGCTTCACTCGCATGAAAATCCGTCCCCTCGGCGCCCCGATGGCGCTTCTCGCGGCCGTGCTCCTGGGCCTCTCCGCCTGCAGCCGGCAGACGGCCTTCGGCGAGGCGAACAGCCTCATCATCCTCGCCCCCGACTCGCTCTCGCAGCAAGTGGAGGAGGAGACCCGGCGGGTCCTCGAACCCACGATCTTCACGAGCCGCGACGAGAAGCAATACGAGGTCAGCTTCGTCGACCCGGGCCACGAAAACGTCGGCCAACTGAAACTGTTCCGTAACCTGATCGTGTTCGGGACGGCGGACGATCCCCTCATGCTCGAGGTGGCGGCCGAGGCGGGCCAGGATCTCGACGCGCTCGAGCCGGGCCGCGTCTTCCAGGCCTCCAACGTATGGGCCCTCACCCAGACCGTGACGGGGGTCCTGCTGCGGTCCGGCCGCGAAGCCGAGTCGTGGGTGGCGGCCCTGCCGTCGGTCCTGAACGCGGTGGACACGAACTACCGCGAGCTCGTGCTGCGGCGGATGTTCGCGACGGCCCCCGACACCGCCCTCCGAACGGACCTGGGGCGCCGGTTCGGCTTCTCGATGCTCGTCCCGCAGGTCTACGACCGCATCGCGCGCGACCTCGGCGGCGGCGACAGCCTCGTCATCCTGCGCAACGACAACCCGGACCCGAGCGAACTCATCCGTTCGATCCTCGTCGCCTGGCGCCCGGGCGTGGACTCGCTGACGAGGGAGCTGGCGCTGGAGTGGCGGGCGGAGATCGATGCCACCCACTACAACGTCCCGCAGCGGATCGACGACACGAATTCGAGCGTGGTCAGCTTCATGTGGGAGGGCCGCCCGGCGCTGGAGGTGACCGGCGTGTGGCAGGATGAGTCGGGCGGATTCCCCGCTGCGGGCCCGTTCATCGTCTGGGTGGTCGACTGTCCGGCGCGCACGTACTTCGTCGATGCGTGGCTCTACTCGCCGAACCGGGCCAAGTACGAGTACATGCTGCAGTTGCAGGAGATACTGGGGTCGTTCCGCTGCGTCGACTCCGGCTCATAGCCGGACAGGGTCGCCCGGATGCAGTTCGTTCATCTTCACACACATAGCGAGTACTCGCTCCTCGACGGCGCGAACCGGATCGACGACCTGATCGACCGCGCGGTCGAACTCGGCATGCCCGCCATCGCCCTCACGGACCACGGCAACATGCACGGCGCGTGGGAGTTCCAGGAGAAGGCCCGCGCCCGGGGGATCAAGCCGATCATCGGCTGCGAGGTCTACGTCGCGTACGGCGACCGCCGCTCCCGCAAGCTGGAGGAGGGAGCGCCGGCCCACAGCGCCCACCTCGTGCTGCTCGCCGAGAACCGGCGCGGGTACTCGAATCTCGTGAAGCTCTCGTCGATCGGTTACACGGAGGGCTTCTACCGCCGCCCCCGCGTGGATCACGAGATGCTCGAGCGCTACTCGGACGGGCTCATCTGTCTCTCCGCCTGCCTCGTCGGCGAGGTTGCGAGCTACCTGCAGCACGAGAGGTACGAGGACGCGAAGCGGACGGCGGAGTGGCACGCGGGCGTCTTCAAGGACCGATACTGGCTCGAACTCCAGAACCACGGGATTCCGAAGCAGAACCTCGTGAACGAGGGGATCATCCGGATCTCCGAGGAACTCGGGCTGCCGCTCGTCGTCACGAACGACGCCCACTACCTGCGGCGGGAGGACGCGGACGCGCACGACACGCTCCTCTGCATCGGGACGGGGAAGGACAAGGACGACCCCGACCGGCTCCGTTTCCACGGGGAGGAGAGCTACTTCAAGAGCGCCGGCGAGATGGCGGAACTCTTCCCCGATCTGCCCGGCCTGCTCGCCGAGACGGTGAAGATCGCGGAGCGCTGCGACGTCCAGTTCGAGAAGCAGTATCACCTGCCCGACTTCCCGCTCCCGGACCGCTTCTCGGAACCCATGGAGATGCTGCGCCACGAAGCCACCGCGGGCGCGAAGTCCAGGTACGGCGATCCCCTGCCCGACGAGGTGCGCCGGCGCCTCGACTACGAACTCGGCGTCATCGAGAACACGGGGTACGCCGGATACCTGCTCATCGTCTGGGACTTCATCGTCGCGGCGCGCGAGCGGGACATCCCGGTCGGGCCCGGTCGCGGATCCGCCGCGGGATCCATCATCTGCTACGCGCTCGGCATCACCGACGTGGACCCGCTCGAGTTCGACCTCCTCTTCGAGCGCTTCCTGAATCCGGAACGCGTCTCGATGCCGGACATCGACATCGACTTCTGCTACGAGCGCCGTGGCGAGGTGATCGACTACGTGCGGGAGAAGTACGGGCAGGCCTCGGTCGGGCAGATCATCACCTTCGGGACGATGAAGGCGCGCGCCGTGATCCGGGACGTGGGCCGGGTGCTCGGCTTCTCGCCCTCGGACACGGACCGGCTCGCCAAGCTCGTGCCGTCCACGCCGGGGTATTCGCTCACGGTGGCGGAGGCGCGGAAGAAGGTGGGGGACCTCGCCGAAAGCGACCGCGAGGACGCCCAGGTCCGGAAACTCCTCGACTACGCGGAACGCATCGAGGGGCTCGCGCGCCACAGTTCCGTGCACGCGGCGGGCGTCGTGATCGCGCCGGGACCGCTGGACGACTACGTGCCGATCTGCTCGGACACGAAGAGCGGCGCCGTGATCACGCAGTTCGACATGAACGCGCTCGAAAAGGCGGGCATGCTCAAGATGGACTTCCTGGGTCTGCGCACGCTGACCGTGATCGCCGACGCGGCGCGGAACGTCGAGGAACGGCACGGGACCCGCGTGGACTGGGAGGAGATCGGCCTCGACGACCCCGCCGTGTACGAGATGCTCGCGGCCGGCCGCACGAGCGGCGTCTTCCAGTTCGAGTCCAGCCTCGCGACGGACAAGCTGCGCGCCATGCGCTGCGACCGC
>NZ_CANPWG010000077.1 GCF_947581915.1 Candidatus Palauibacter scopulicola | reverse complement strand
ACCCGAAGAACGCGGCCAAGATCCAAGAGATCAGGCGTCTGCGACCGCTCGCTACGGGGCAGCCATGGGGCATCTTCTTCGTCAAGTTCGAGCCGAAGCGCCTGCCCGTGGTGGCGCTGCGCAGAATCCTCGGCCGGGTGACGCTCAAGAAACGCGCCTCAGCCAACTGGTCTGAACGCCAAGCGTGGGCGGCCGACGATCTCCTCTTCGTCTCCAATTTCGGAGAAGGCGAGGAGCGCCGTATCGCGTTCGCGCACTTCTCGACGCCCCTGGCCGACAATGACCTGCCAACGCTCAAGGTACTCGGTTGGGACAACCTCGACACGCCTCTCCACCTCGATGCCGTGGCCCACGAACTGACCACGCACCTTGCTTGGCCCGACGACGAGGAAGACATCGATTCGTGGCGCGAGCACTGGCGTTCGGCCTTCGGATTGCGGCACCGCGAAGTCGTCACCACCTCGAAGCAACTGTCCAGGCATTTGGCCGAACTGGCCCGCGCGATCCGCGACCGCACATTGGCGGCGCTGGCCATCGAGAACGAATCCGGGGCACTCACCAAGCTCCTGAATGCATTCCAGACGACGCTCGTCCACGACTTGGACGAGGCGAAGTTCGCTGACATGTACGCCCAGACCATCGCCTACGGGCTGCTCTCGGCCCGGATCACCGACCCCACCCGACGCAGAGCGGACGATCTCGCCATCCACATGCGGACGAACCCGTTCCTTCGGAAGCTGATGGAGGCTTTCCTCCGCGTGGGAGGACGTGGCGGGGCGGGCGGCCCGGACATCGACTTTGACGAGTTGGGCGTCTCCGAGGTCGTGGATCTACTCGACCGCTCCAACATGGAGGCCGTCGTCCGCGACTTCGGCGACCGCAACCCCGAGGAAGACCCGGTTATCCACTTCTACGAGCACTTTCTCGCCGCCTACGACAAGCAGCAGAAGGTGAGCCGGGGCGTCTTCTACACGCCCCGCCCCGTCGTCTCCTACATCGTGCGCTCGGTGCACGAAACGCTCCAGAGCGAGTTCGGCCTCGCGGACGGCTTGGCCGACACCGCGACATGGGAAGAGATTTCGGAGCGCCATGACGGCGTTGAAATCCCCAAAGGAGTCTCGCCGGAGCAGGCCTTCGTGCAGATCCTCGACCCGGCCACGGGTACTGGCACCTTCCTGGTCGCGATCATCGACCTGATTCACGATACGATGTCTGCCAAGTGGCGGTCACAGGGCCACGGCGAGCGAGCGATCCGGGCGCGCTGGAACGAGTACGTCCCGAAACACCTCCTCCCGCGCCTGCACGGCTACGAGCTGCTGATGGCCCCGTATGCCATCGCGCACCTCAAGGTCGGTCTCAAGCTCTACGAGACCGGCTACCGCTTCGAGAGCGACGAGCGGGCGCGGGTGTACCTCACCAACGCGCTGGAGCCGCCGCACGGGGACGAGCAAGGCACCTTCGCCTTGCTTCCGGCGCTCGCGCAAGAAGCCGCAGCGGTCAATCAGATCAAGCGGCGGCAGCGGTTTACCGTGGTGATAGGGAACCCCCCATACTCCGGGCTATCTTCTAACAGGGGCGCTTGGATCGATGGGCTTCTCAAGGGAAAGCTGCCCGATGGCACCTCAACCACGAGCTATTATCACGTTGACGGCGAACCGCTCGGAGAGCGCAAGCTGTGGCTGCAAGACGACTACGTGAAGTTCATCCGCCTCTCGCAGTGGCTGCTTGACGGGACCGGCATAGGCGTCCACGGCTACATCACCAACCATGGGTATCTGGACAATCCCACGTTCCGCGGGATGCGCTGGTCGCTCGCGCAGTCCTTCAATCGGATGCGCGTGATCGACCTCCACGGGAACCTTAGGAAGAACGAGGCTCCGCCTGACGGCCGACGAGATGTCAACGTGTTCGACATCCAGCAGGGCGTAGCCATCGGCCTCTTCACGAAGGCCGTATCGGCTCAGGGAAGGCGGATACACCACGCAGACCTCTGGGGCGAGAGGGAACGGAAATATGGGTGGCTCGTCGATCACGGTTCGGAGGACACCGGGTGGACAGACTTGGATCCTGCTACACCCTTCTACCTTCTGGAGCCGCTGGATGTGCGGTCGGAATACACTGCTGGATCGAAGGTCACAGAAGTCTTTCCGACCCACGGCGTTGGCGTTGTCATGGCACGTGACTCGATGACGGTTGATTTCGATCAAGACGCGCTATGGGAGCGTATCAACACCTTCGCCTCCCTAGCGCCGGAAGAGGCTCGATCACAATACCGGCTCGGAAGAGACGCTCGCGACTGGCGAGTCGCCAGCGCCCAAGCCGATGTCACAGCCAGCGGCCCCTCCAAGGAGAAGATCTGTCCGATCCTGTATCGACCCTTCGACGCTCGATTCACCTACTACACAGGGAAGTCACGTGGCTTCTACGCATCACCGTGCCGGAAGGTGATGCTCCATATGGTCCACCGAGACAACCTGTCGATCGGTCTAACCCGGGCTGTCGCCGGCAACACGGGTTTCAGCCATGTCTTCGCAAGCCGCAACATCATGCAGCATCACTCGGTGTCTTCGCCCGAAGTGAATTATCTGCTTCCGCTCTACCTATACCCCGATGTCGGTCGATCCGGCGAACTGCTCCTCAGCCCATGGCCCGCAGGCAAGGACGGCCGCCGTCCCAACTTGGATCCCGGCTTCGTCGAGCGGTCTGCCCAAGCCAACGGCCTCCAATTCATTTCCGATGGTCGCGGTGACTTGCTCGCCAACTTCGGCCCCGAGGACTTGCTCGCGTACATCTACGCCGTCTTCCACAGCCCCGTCTACCGGGACCGCTACGATGCCCACTTCAAGCTCGACTTCCCCCGCGTGCCGCCGCGCGCAAGCGTCGGCCTATTCCGAGAACTGGCGAGGGCCGGCCATTACCTGCTGGCCCTTCACACGCTCGAATCTCCGAGGCTCGATCACCCGGTCACCAACTACACCGGTCCCAGGAATCTGGAAGTCAGCCGCGTAGGCGGACGGCTACCGGCCAACATCCCGGCAGGAGATCACGTAAGTCTAACTGGGACTGCACGATCTGCCACTCCTGTCTTTGTGCCGGACACTACTGGATCGTGCCCCGACAGCGGGAAAACCGGAGTCAATCGGCGGGAGTTGTCGAGCAACTCAGCCGGGCTGTGTCAGAAGACGAGCCGCAAACGTTGGTTCCTCCGACAACGCCGACCGCTGGACGCGGTCGCCTATCCCACGTCGCTCCGCGAGGGAGCGAACGAGATCGACGAACCAGTCTTCGGCGAAAGGCGCAACAACGATTCCCCCTACGAGCGTCGCGAGGTCGATCTCGCAGTAACATCCGCCATGTTCTTGCGGCTCAACCGCATCGGGAAGAAACAGGGCACGGACCTCTCGCTCATGCTGAAAGCTAATCCTCTTGTGAACCAGAGGTAGCAACCCGTTCCCAAAGGGAATGCTGTCGGTGCTGTAGTCTCGATACTGAACCACCGATGCACTGATTTCTTGGTCCCCCACGAAGGCATCCCTAAACCGAGCGAAGTCTGTCCTGATCGCGATTCCGTCCCGCTCGCGCGCATACAGCCGCCACATCGCCTCGGACTCGAATTCTCCCATGTGCCAGCAACTGACGCGAGCCATTCGCACGACCTGTCGAAGATCGAACTCCCGCATGGAGACCGGGCCCTCTCGGAGATCTTGAGGGAATGCAGGGGGCGTCACGTGTGACAAGGATCCTTCGAATGGGTCGCCAAGCAGATCGGGACGACAGAAGAACAGGGCCTCCTTTTCCAGCAGGGACACGAATCTCGTGAAGTCCATGTACCTCCAGAGCACGGTGTCGTCCGGCGGAGGCCAGAGTTGGGGGTGGTCGCTGTACATGCATCCAACCTCAGAGTTGGCTTATGTGATACACGCCATCACTGGCGCGAGCGAAGTTGAATTGAACATAACGGTGAGGCGCGGTTCGGGCTGGGTCCAGGTGAACCCGTCGCCGACCCAAGAACGGATTGGAGGATCGAATCCAGCGTTCCTGCTCGCGCTCTCCCTTTTGCAGGTGGAGCGATCATGCCGCCCAGCCTTCGGAAAGGGCCGCAGCCTGTTCGAGGACGGTTTGCGTGGCCCTCTCCTGCTTGTCGGGCGGGTAGCCATGCTTCCGAAGGATTCGCTTGACGAGCCGCCTCAGATTGGCGCGCACGTTCTCGCGTAGCGTCCAGTCGATCTTGACGTTGTTCCGAACGGTCTCGACCAACTCGCGGGCGATCTCCCGCAGCGTCTCGTCGCCGAGCACCCGTACGGCGCTGTCGTTCGTCCCGAGCGCATCGTAGAAGGCCAGTTCGTCCTCGGAGAGCCCCAGCGCCTCGCCGCGGGCGTTCGCCTCGCGCATCTCGCGGGCAAGCTGTATCAGTTCCTCGATGACCTGCGCGCCCTCGATGGCCCGGTTCGCGTAGCGTTGAACGGTTTGGTCGAGCATCTCGGCAAACGAACGAGCTTGGACCACGTTCCTTCGCCTGCGGACCGCCAGTTCGCCCTTGAGCAGCTTCCGCAGCAGTTCGACCGCGAGGTTCCGCCGCTTCATGCCCCGCACTTCGGCCAGAAACTCCTCGGACAGGATCGAGATGTCGGGCTTCTCAAGGCCGGCCGCGGCGAAGATGTCCACGACGCCGTCGGAGGCGACGGCCCGTGAGACGATCTGGCGGATGGCCATGTCAAGCTGTTCCTCTGTGCGCTCGCCTCCGGGGGCGCGTTTGGCCAGCACCGACCGGACGGCTTGGAAGAACGCTACGTCGTCCCGGATCCCCATTGCCTCCTCATGGGGGACGGCGAGCGCGAACGCTTGGGAGAGTTCGCGCACGGCCAGCCGACAGCGTTCCTTGCCGTTCTCCTGCGCGAGGATGTGCTCCTGGGCCGCTGGAAGCAGACTCGTGCGCTCGGCGGGAGTGCCATCCATCCACGCCGAGTAGTCGAAGCCGTGGAACAGACCTCGGCACACCTCGTACTTCTCCAGCATGACGGCGACCGCCTCGGACTGGTCCAGCGTGGTTCTGCCCGTGCCGCCGCTCTCGGTGTAGGTAGCGAGAGCGCGTTTCAGTTCGTGCGCGAGCCCGAGGTAGTCCACGACGAGGCCGCCCGGCTTGTCCCGGAAGACCCGGTTCACCCGCGCGATGGCCTGCATCAGCCCGTGGCCGCGCATCGGCTTGTCCACGTACATCGTGTGCAAGCTCGGCGCATCGAAGCCGGTCAGCCACATGTCCCGCACGAGCACGACCCGGAGGGGATCGCCGGGGTCGCGGAACCGCTTCGCCAGAATCTCGCGGCGCTTCTTGGTGCGGATGAGCGGCTGCCAGTCGGGAGGGTCCGATGCGCTGCCGGTCATCACGACCTTAATCTCCCCTTCGGCGTCGTCCTCGTGGTGCCACTCGGGGCGAAGCCGGATCAACTCCCGGTAGAGGTCGATGCAGATGCGGCGGCTCATGCAGACGATCATCGCCTTGCCGTCGATCGCTTCGAGCCTCCGGTCGAAGTGCGAGAATATGTCCCGTGCGATGAGCTTGAGGCGGTGCGGGGATCCGACGACCGCTTCGAGTTGAGCCCACTTGGTTTTGAGCTTCTCCTTGCGCTCGACCTCCTCGCCCTCGGTCGCCTCCTCGAAGTCTGGATCGATCTTCGGCTGTTCGGCCTCGTCCAGCGCCAGCCTCGCCAGTCGGCTCTCGTAGTAGATCGGCACGGTTGCCTTGTCCTCGACGGCCCGCTCGATGTCGTAGACGCTGATGTAGTCGCCGAACACGGCCCGCGTGTTGGCGTCCTCAAGCTCGATGGGCGTGCCGGTGAAGCCGATGAATGAGGCGTTGGGAAGCGCGTCGCGCATGTGGCGGGCGTAGCCGTCGATGAAGTCGTACTGGCTGCGGTGAGCCTCGTCGGCGATCACGACGATGTTGCGGCGCCCTGACAACTCGGGCATCCGATCGCCCTTCTCCTCGGGGAAGAACTTCTGGATGGTGGTGAACACCACGCCACCCGACTCGACGGCCAGCTTGGCGCGCAGGTCGGCCCGGTTCTCGGCTTGGGTCGGCGGCTGCCCGAGGAGGTCCTTGCAGCGGGAGAACGTGCCGAAGAGCTGGTCGTCGAGGTCGTTGCGGTCCGTTAGAACCACGATGGTCGGGTTCTCCATCAGCGGGTCGCGGGCGATCCGCCCGGCGTAGAAGGCCATGGTCAGGCTCTTTCCCGAGCCCTGGGTGTGCCAGACGACTCCGATGCGCCGGTCGCCCGGCGCGCCTCCGGGCTTCCGGCCCGGCTCGTTCTTATCGACCTCCTCGGCGACACGCTTCGCTTTCCGCCGGAGTGCGGCCGCGCGCACGGTCTCCTCCACCGCCGTCTCCACTGCGTGGAACTGGTGATACCCCGCCATCTTCTTGGCCAGCTTGCCGCCGCCGTCGTCCTCAAAGACGATGAAGTCACGAACCAAGGACAGGAATCGCTCGCGCTGGCACATCCCTTCGAGCATCACCTGCAACTGGGGAAGATGCGGTCCGGCCAGCGCCTCGCCCTTGATGGTGCGCCACGGCTTGAACCACTCGCGACCGGCGGTGAGCGTCCCCATGCGCGCCTTGAGGCCGTCCGAGGCGATGAGCACCGCGTTGAAGGCGAACAGGCCCGTGAGCTCGGCCTTGTAGGTCTGGATCTGGTTCCAGGCCGTCCACACCGTAGCCTTCTCGTCGGCCAGGTTCTTGAGTTCGATCAAGCCAAGCGGAAGTCCGTTGACGAACAGCGCGACATCCGGTCGGCGCTCGTGCTCGCCCTCGACGACGGTGAACTGATTGACTGCCAGCCAGTCGTTGCTCGCGGGGTTCCTGTAGTCAAGGACGGAGACTTGCGCCCCGCGCATGGCACTCCCGGCGGTCCGGTACTCAACCGTCACGCCATCCACGATCAGGCGGTGGAACCCACGGTTGCGGGCCTCCAGAGTCGAGCCTTCCGGGCGGGTGACCTTGCGGAACGCGTCGTCCAGCGCCTCGGCGGGCAGATCGGGATTCAGCCGGTCCAAGGCGTCGCGCAGCCGTTGTTCCAGCACGACTGCGGTGTAGTCCGCCCGTTCCGCGTCTGCTGCGTGCGGCCCAATGTCTGGACCGTGGGCCACCCTCCACCCGAGATCTTCGAGCCATTCGAGCGCGGCGGCTTCGACCTCCGACTCGGTAAAGGAACGCGACAGGGGCTTCACGTCACGAGTCTCAACGCACTCTCCGCATCCGGTACGCGGATCTCACCCGAAATGAGCTTAGGTAGCAACTTGTCTCGAAGGGTGACCAGTAGCGAGCACTCGTCGGAGTTGAGCCGCAACCTAGCGAAGAGAGGAGCGACCAAGCGAGAGAAGACCCTGCACGCAGGCTCGGCCGGCACTACTAGCGGAATCGACTTCAGATTCCTCTGGTTGAGCTTGGGTTGAACAGCACCGGTCACGAAAGCCGTGATGTTGGAGTGCTTTAGCAGTAGGTAGACGTGCTCGTCGCTGATTGCGGCGGTCCCTTTGATCACGTGCGCGTGATTATTGACCCAGAATTTACCCCAAACGTACTGGACAACCGGATGGCCGTGAGCGTCAACTACGGAGCCATCTTCGCCCATCAAGATGTGAACTCCATCGAACAGGTAATCGTCCACGAAGTCCATGATGCCAGCTGCGCCATAGTACGGATACGGCCCCTGCCGTTGGGATCGCTGACGCTTGTTGAGCGGGATTCGCTTGCGATCATGGAGTTCAATCACCGTCGCCAGCGTTGTCGCTTCCCAGCCCTCAGGTATCTCCCCCATCTCGGACTCCACCATCCGGTCGGGGAACAGGTCGGCGATGTCTGGCGGCAAGCCCGTGTCCCGGCCCTGCATCTTCGCCCGGACCGGATCGAAATCGACGAACCAGGACTTGAACAGCGCTCGCGCCACCCCCTCCAGCATCTCGTTCATCCGCCGGTTCAACTCGATCTTGTCGTCCAGCGTGCCGAGGACATCCGCGATAGCGCGTTGTTCGGGGATGGGAGGCACGGGAATCTTGATCTCAAGCGCCGCAGCTGGTGAAACGCGTTGGTGGCTGCCCGACGTCCCGGTGACGCGTTCCAGTAGAGAGGTCCGAAACCTCGGTCCCATGCACAGATGGTGTAGGAAGCGCCGATCCATTGAATGAGGGCGGAGAACCAGAAACTCGGTCGAGCAGATCGCGGGGAAGTCCCCGCCAACATCAGGGGTCCAAACCCGTGGGAATCTCGGATTGAGGCGCGACACAAGGACTGCGTCGGGCGGTACGGTGAACTTGTTGCTCTTGATGGCCGACCCGGACTCAACGGCAGGGCTTCGGGCCTCATCGAAAGCAGGGATCGAGTGGTGGGAGAACTTGCTGTCCGGCGACGACGACGGGTTGATCTGCTCCCTGTGAACACCGACAAGTTCACCCAGGGGAGCAAGACGCCACCGACAGCGGTTTACCCGATCATCGCCTTCCACCAACACCCTGCGATCCCGTTCCACTTCTCTCTGGAGAGCGAGCCACTCGATGCCGTCACGCCGGATATGATCCCGCAAGACCTGGTCTTGTATCGCGTCGTACAGCAGCAGATCTACGACCTGCGCCATCGGAATCTCGTCGAGGGCAGCAGAAAGACGAGCCTGATCCGTCAGCGTCAACCGATCACCGAACAGCGCGATGTCCACATCCGAAGTCATGGTGTTCGTCCCGGTCGCCCTCGATCCGAACAGCACGGCCCGTTCCACCCGGTCGTTGGCCGCGAGCGCGGCGATTATTGCCTCGCGGTGCGCGTCCTTGAGACCGTCCGTCATCGCACTCGTCTGGCGTCCAGAGCCCGATGGAGTCGCAGCAGCACCGGATGGTAGCGATCCTTGATCAACGTTTCCGCCTCCTGTGCCACGTCAAGCAAGTAGACGTGGCTCAAGAGGTTCCGCTTGTCCAGTGCGTCGAGCAGGGTCTCGCAGTCGCTCTCGCCGATGTAGTCCACCTCGAAGCTCTTTCGGATCACCGCGCGCGGCGCCTTCACGTCATGGCCCTCGTAGAAGAGGAGATCCTTGAGCACCTTCCAAGACAACTCGAAACTGAACTCGAACGTCTTGATCAGCCCGGCTAGCTCAAGGTAGTCGTATCGCTCCCGGTCACAGGCATCCGTCAGTTGCGCAAGCGCTGTCCCGAAGCTGTCGAGCCGCTGCTGCCATCGCCGTTCGTCCGAATTGCTCACGTTCTCTGTCCTCCAAACCCCAGCGCGTTCAGATTCTCGGTGATGGCGGTATCCAGCCGTTCGCCCTCGGCCTGCTGCGCACGGAGTTCAGCCACCAACCGCGTCATCTTCTCCTCAAACGCCTCGCCATCATCCTCTTGGGGTTCGACCCCGACGTACCTGCCCGGCGTAAGGACATGGCCGTACTTGCGAACCTCGCCCAGCGCTGCGCTCTTGCAGAAACCGGGCACATCCGAGTAGCCGTCCTCGCGCGTTCCCCACGCATGGTAGGTCTCTGCGATCCGGCCGATCTCCTCGCCGGTCAGTTCTCGGTGCGTCCGATCCACCATGCGGCCGAGCTTCCTCGCGTCGATGAAGAGGATCTCTCCGCGCCGCCGTCGCCCGCGCGCCAGGAACCACAGGCAGGCGGGAATCTGAGTCGAGTAGAAGAGCTGGCCCGGCAGCGCAACCATGCAGTCCACCAGTTCGGCCTCGATCAGGTTCTTCCGGATCTCGCCCTCGCCGGACTGGCTCGACGACATCGACCCGTTGGCCAGCACGAATCCGGCGATCCCCCTCGGCGCGAGGTGGTGGACCATGTGCTGCACCCACGCGAAGTTCGCGTTGCCCCTCGGCGGCACGCCGTAGCGCCAGCGCTGGTCATCGGCCAGCCGCTCGCCTCCCCAGTCCGACACGTTGAACGGAGGATTGGCGAGGATGAAGTCTGCTTTCAGGTCCGGGTGGCGGTCGTCGTGGAAGCTGTCGCCGTGGGCGATCTGCCCGCCGATGCCCCGGATGGCCAAGTTCATCTTCGCGAGCCGCCATGTCGTGTAGTTCGACTCCTGACCGTAGATCGAGATGTCGCCCCGCGCCTTGCCGCCGTTGGCGTTGCCGGTGGCGTGGGCGCGGATGAACTCGACCGACTGCACGAACATGCCCGAGGAACCGCAGCAGGGGTCGTAGACCCGCCCCCGGTAAGGCTCGATCATTTCAACCAGCAGCCTGACGACGCATCGCGGGGTGTAGAACTCGCCGCCCCTCTTCCCCTCGGCGCTCGCGAACTGCGAGAGGAAGTACTCGTACACGCGCCCGAGCACGTCCTTGGACCGGGCTTCTGCGTCCCCGACGCGGATGTTGCCCACCATGTCGATAAGCTGGCCCAGGCGCTGCTTGTCCAGCGCGGGCCGCGCGTAGTCCTTGGGCAGCACCTCCTTCAGCGCCGGGTTGTCGCGCTCGATGGCCGCCATGGCCCGGTCCACGGTCTGGCCGACGGTTGGTTGCCGCGCCTCGGCCTTCAGGCGCGCCCAGCGAGCCTCCGGGGGCACCCAGAAGATGTTCTCCGCGATGTACTCGTCGCGGTCCTCGGCGGCCTCTTCTCCCCACTCGGCGAGCACCGCCTCGCGGCGTTCCTCGAAGGCGTCGGAGATGTATTTCAGGAAGATCAGCCCGAGCACGACATGCTTGTACTCGGCGGCGTCCATCGAGCCGCGGAGCGTGTCGGCCATCGCCCACAACTCAGCCTCGTAGCCGGTCGTGGCTCCGCTGTCGGTCTGCTTGGTGGCCACCTTGGTCAACTTCCTCTGTTCGTCCGTCGGCGTGGATCGGGAGCGCCCGAAATATGACATGCGGCGGGTTGCCGTGCATCTTTCGGATTGCCGTCGGGACACCCAAGGGACGCGGTGATCCGGTCGGCGGGTTGATCGTAAGCCGAAACGGAGCGCCGAATGCCTGAAGGATTGACCAGCCGTTTTGGGGAGGCCCTTGTGTACGCCGCACTCCTCCACCGGGAGCAGCGGCGGAAGGGCTCCGGCGTTCCCTACGTCTCGCATCTGCTCGCCGTGGCGGCGCTCGTCATCGAAAACGGCGGAGACGAGAACCAAGCCATCGCGGC
The DNA here is from genome assembly GCF_947581915.1 of Candidatus Palauibacter scopulicola. Taxonomy (NCBI): domain Bacteria; kingdom Pseudomonadati; phylum Gemmatimonadota; class Gemmatimonadia; order Candidatus Palauibacterales; family Candidatus Palauibacteraceae; genus Candidatus Palauibacter; species Candidatus Palauibacter scopulicola. Next base: position 1,634 of record NZ_CANPWG010000077.1, on the reverse strand, counting down.
GCTGCTGCACGATGCCATCGAGGATCAGGGCGGCAAGAAGAGAAGGGACGAGATCCTGCGCCTCTTCGGCGAGGACGTGACCGAAATCGTCGAAGGCTGCACCGATTCCGTTGCCGATCCGAAACCCCCTTGGAAAGAGAGAAAGCGGGCTTGGGTCGCGGCCATCGACAAGAAGCCGGCGTCGGTCCTGCTCGTCTGCGCCGCCGATAAGCTCCACAATGCGCGCTGCATCCTCAGCGATTACCGGGCTGTGGGCGAGGAACTCTGGGAGCGGTTTGCGGGCGGTAGGGAAGGGACGCTGTGGTATTACGGAGCGTTGGCGGACGCACTCGTCCGGACAGGCCGGACGCCGCTGGTGGATGAATTGGTGCGGGTCGTCGGCGAAATCGAGCGGCTCGCGGGCGGGCACGATAGCCCTTCAACCTCCGACGGATAGGAGGGCGAAACCGAAACGCCTCGGACCGCGTAGTGCATCTTGGTGGATCGCCAGACCGATGAGTTGGTCCCATGCCGAGAGGCTTCGGACAAAACCACGGCGGTGATCGCGGGTATGGGGGGCCGTGAGGCGTTCTCCGGTGCCGTCAGCGCTCCCGGTTACGCCGCGCTGGAGCGTGAAATCGACGCTGGGGGTCGATTCACACTTTGGGGCTCTCGGGATTCACACGGGCCTTGCCGCCCATCCGCAGGGAAGGCAACGCCTTGCGGTTCGGCAGTCCGGGCACCCGTTGCCGAACGGGCCGTTCGGGCGGGGTCGGGAGCGACCCCCCGCCCCGAGGGCTTGGTGCGGCTTAGCGACGAGTGTGGATTCACACCCTCGTCCCTGCCTTCCAGGGGTCGCTCCCGAACCAGAGATCCCTTGCGGGAAGGCCATGAGCGCGTCGGATTGACCGGAGCGGCCACGTCCGATTCGGAACCGAAGCGCCCCGTGGGAACAGCGGACCCTCCTTGGCACGGCGGGCCACGGCAAGTGCGTCGTCCATCCGGGCGACAGCCTGCGATCCGCGAACCCCGTCGGGAGCGCGGACCTGTCCGGGGTCGAGGGGGCGGAGCCCCTCTCGTCAGCCTCGCCGGGGACATGCGGAGTGTGGCCCCAGCGAGCATGCTTAACAGCCTTAGCGGGTAACCGCCCGCGCCGAGCCGTGAAGAGACGTTTCCCGCCCGGATCGCTGATTCCATGTGCGCATGGTGGCGAACACTTCCGGAACGCTCGCCCGTCGCTGCGTCACGGCCTTGAGGGGATTCTCCCCCCACGACGCACCCGGAATTCTCCCGTCAAAAGTCAAGGGTTTTTCCTCTGGGAGCGCCGATTCGAGTTGCCCATTATTGGACACACCGCCGTGTTGTATCCCGAGAACCGCATGGGGGGGGCAGCGACCACACCATCCGAGAGGAGACTCTCATGAACAAGTGGCTGACGCGTTTCGTCATCGCCGTCACCGCCGTGATTCTGGCGATGATGCCCGTCAAGTTGAACATCCGGGACGCGGATTCCGTCTTGGGCCGTTCCCTCCGCCAGAGCGATGATCGCGTGGCAAGTAGCGAGCCGACCTTCGGTGGCTGGGACGGTCATCCGGGCAACGAATACGACGAGGTCGGATCACCAGCGGCTCGTGACGGGTTGATCGAGGAGGCGG
>NZ_CANPWG010000076.1 GCF_947581915.1 Candidatus Palauibacter scopulicola | reverse complement strand
GCATTATCGGATTTCTCAGGACCACGCTGGATCATGTAATCGCGGAGCGATGCTCCGCTTGGCCAATGGTTCGGCGTCAAGACGGATGACCAGGGCCGCGTGATCGAGCTGAACCTGCAACACAACAATGTCGGTGGGCCCGTCATACCCGGGCTGGGCAGCCTGTCCGAGCTCCGATCTCTGACACTCTGGAACAATCCCCTGACCGGGCGAATCCCCCCTGAACTGGGGAACCTGTCGAAGCTCACGGCCCTGAACCTCGCTTCCGGCGACAACGAGCTCGAGGGACCGATCCCGCCGGAGATCGGCAAGCTCACAGGCCTCACTCACCTGACTCTCTCCTCGGACAGGCTGGAGGGGCCGATCCCACCGGAACTGGGAAATCTTCGCAACCTGAGATGGCTCATCATCGGAGGCAGGGATCTCACCGGACCGCTCCCCACCTCGTTCATCGAGTTCACGCGGCTGGACATCGTGCGAATCTCCCTCTGTGTGCCGGGAACGCCGGAATGGATTCCCTGGGCGGCCCGAATCCCGAGTCTCAGCGCGTCCTTCTGTAACGAAAAGGACGTTGAAGTCGTCAACGCCCTCTATGATGCCACCGGCGGCGCCAACTGGACGAACCAGGAGGGGTGGGGCCAGGGCTCGATCAGCCAGTGGTACGGGGTGACCACCGATTCCATCGGTTTCGTGACGGCTCTGGACTTGAGAGACAACGGATTGACGGGCCGGCTTCCGTCGAATCTGGGCCAACTGAGAGAGCTGAGAGAACTCTCGGTGGATGGGAATGAACTCTCCGGACCGATCCCGTTGGCGCTCTCGGCCGTGGCGCTGACGGAATTCAGTTACACGGGCACGAGCCTCTGTGCACCGGCCGACGAAATGTTCCGGGCATGGCTCGCTTCGATTGCGACCCACGAGGGCACGGATGAGGAGTGCGAGCTGACGGAGCGCGACATCCTCGAGGTCCTTCATGCCGGCACGGGAGGAACGAACTGGAGGGCGAGCGGGAACTGGGGCTCCACCCTTCCGCTCGAAGAATGGCACGGCGTCACGGTGGACGAGGACGGTCAGGTGACGGCCCTGCGCCTGACGCGCAATGGTCTGACGGGTCCCATCCCGCCCGAACTGAGCCGGTTGACGAAGCTGCGGAGCCTCGATCTTTCCCGGAACGCGCTTTCGGGAACGATTCCCGTTCGACTGGCAGATCTCACGGAGATCGAACGGCTTCTTCTGGCGGACAATGAACTCACCGGGCCGATCCCGCCCGAACTGGGAGGTTTGCCGAACGTCTACTATCTGGATCTCGGGGACAACAACCTCGGCGGCTCCATCCCGCCGGAGATCGGCAACCTCACGACCCTCCGGCGGATCAACCTGAACGGAAACCGGTTCGAGGGCTCGATTCCCGTTGAACTCGGCCGGATGACTGAAATCAACTGGCTCGACCTCAGCCACAACCGCCTCACGGGCTCGATCCCGGCCGAATTCGCAAGCCTCTCGCAAATCGCCCGCCTCAATGTGGCCCGGAACCAACTGGACGGGCCCATTCCCGCCTGGTTGGGGCGAGTCGCGAGCCTGGAACACCTGTTGCTCGGTGTGAACGCGTTCACGGGTCCGATTCCGTCCGAATTGCAGAACCTGACCGGCCTCCGGGAACTGAACGTCTGGAACAATCGTCTCACCGGGGAGATACCGGTCTGGCTCGGTACTCTCACCTCTCTTGAATCACTGTGGCTCGCCCGGAACGAGCTCACGGGTCCGATACCGCCGGAGCTGGGGAATCTGAGCAACCTCCGCGAACTCGTCATCTACGACAACGACCTGACGGGTCCCATGCCGCCCCAACTGGCGAACCTTTCCAATCTTACGACGCTATCCATCGGAAGCACCGGGCTCACCGGCCCGATCCCGGCCGAGTTCGTCAACCTGCCGCTCGACAGATTCCTTTGGACGAACACCGGACTCTGCTCTCCCACGGATCGCGGCTTTCAGGAGTGGCTGGCCAGCCTGCGGGTCAATCAAGGCGGGGAACCATGTGTGAGGGGGGCGCTGGAGGCTTTGTACGACGCCGCGGGCGGTGGCCAGTGGACCAACAACACCAACTGGCTGACCGACGAACCCGTCGCGGAGTGGCACGGGCTGACCGTGGATGAACGGGGACTGCCCGTCTCGTTGAATCTCGCCAACAACGGACTGGAAGGGTCGATCTCCGCTGAAATCGGAACGCTTTCCTCATTGCAGGAACTCGATCTGAGCCAGAACCGGCTGACCGACTCGATGCCATCCGAACTCGGGGAACTGACGCAACTGCGCCAACTCAATCTCGGCGACAACCGACTCACGGGTGCGATTCCGGGCGCGATCGGGCAATTGATCCGGTTGCGGCTGCTCGATCTTGGAGGGAATGAACTGACCGGCGATCTCCCCGGCGAGCTGGGCAGGCTCACCGGACTGGAAACACTGGACCTCTCGGAGAACCGCTTTACGGGGACGCTGCCGGGCTCGCTCGTCGACCTCACGGGACTCACCGACTTCCGGTGGAACGACAGCGGAGTCTGCGCACCGGACGTCGCCTGGTTCCAATCGTGGCTCGGCTCCATCGGTCGGCAGGCGCCGGGGGAGAGCTGCGAGCCGGCGCCCTTCCTGCTGGACATCCCCTCCGTGCACCTGACGCAGGCCGCTCAGAACCTCGGGGGTGACGTGCCTCTGATCGCCGGGCGCCCGGCCCTGCTGCGAGTGTTCGCAACTTCGGATCGAGCGAACGCCTACCAGCCGGAGGCGCGAGCCACGTTCTACCTGGCCGGGTCAGAGGTGCACGTGGCGACGATGGAACTCGAATCGGAACGGGGGCTCCCTCTTTCGCCGAGGCCCGAGGACCTCACGCAGTCCTTCAGCGCGAACATCCCGGCGGGCGTGCTGAAACCGGGCGTCGGCGTCGTGATCGAGGTGGATCCTGACAGCATCATGCCGCGAGCGGCGGGGAGCAAAGTCCGCGTGCCCGCGGAGGGGCGGCTGGAACTGGATGTCCGCGAGATGCCGCGTCTTGATTTGACGATCGTCCCCGTCCTCTACCAGTCGGTGCCGGACAGCAGCGTCATCGACTGGGCTGACGACTTCGCGTCCAACCAGGAGACGGGGGGTTTCGTGCGACATGTCCTCCCCGTGCAGGACTGGAACGTGACCGTGCGCGAACCCTACGTAACCACGAACAATCCCGGATCACTGGCCGAATGGAGAAACCTGTTGTCGGAGGTCCGGCTCGTCCGGACGATGGAGCAGGGGACCGGGCACTACTACGGGGTAATGGAACCCGTGCGGCGATCCCCCGTCCTCGGCATCGGCGCGCTGCCGGGAACCTCGAGCGTCGGCGTATCAGAGCCCTGGGTTCTGGCCCACGAACTGGGGCATAACTTGAGTCTTCGGCACACGCCCTGCGGTATCGCCTTCGATGACGACCCGAACTACCCGTACAGCGCCGGCGAGATCGGAATCGCAGGCTACGACGCGCGCGGGGACAGCCTGATTTCCAGTTCGATCCCCGACGTGATGGGGAGCGGCTGCGAACCCGCCTGGATCAGCGACTATCACTTCAGGAAGGCGCTGGATTACCGAACCGGAGCGGCGGACATGGCCCCGACGTCTCCCGGTGAGGGGCGAGGGCCAAGGCTGCTGCTGTGGGGCGGCGTCGACGCGGATGGAGGGCTGCACCTCGATCCCGCGTTCGTGCTCGATGCGCCGACGGTGCTTCCGTCCCGTAGCGGCCGGTACCAGGTGCAGGGCCTCGGTGCGGGCGGAGAGAGTTTGTTCTTGCTGAGTTTCGCGGTCGACGAAGTGGATCACGGGGGCGGAATCTTCCAGTTCATGGTCCCGTTCGAGGATCAGTGGCGAGTCTCGCTCGACCGAATCGTGTTCTCCGGCCCAGAGGGCGTGACGAGACTGGACGGCGAAACGGACAAGCCGATGGCGATCCTGCTTGACCGGGCGAACGGTCGAGTCCGTGGCGTCATTCGCGGAGAGGAAATGGTCCGGGCCACCGCCCTCGCACGCGATACGCTGTCGGGACTCGCTTCGGACCCCGACTTGGAAACACTGGTTAGCCGCGGTCTGCCGACGAAGTCGAGTGGGCGAAGAAGCGGGCGCCCGCGGGGAAGGCGGAGTTTCCCCCCGTGGGGTGGATCTGCTCGTACGGGTACGGATCCGAAGTCGCCGGCCCCGCCGTTGCGGCGGCGGTGGCTGCGCCGGAATCGGCTGCGGCCGTCGCCGTGTCCGATGAGGTCTCGTCGGGCGCCGCGCAGCCGACGAGCAGTGGAAGAGCGAGCCGGGACACCGGAGGGACGCGCCCGCCAGACCTAGCTTCGGGCAGCGGCCGGCCGCCGCAGCGCGTCCGCGAACACGGCGTCGACATCCAGGCAGCGCTCGACGGTGTCGGCGAGGCGGTCGAGTTCGTGGTCGATCGAGCCGCCCCACCCTGCCGAATCCGGCCGGAGGCCGAGGGAGCGCAGCCAGCCCGTGCGCAGGCGGTCGTTTCGGAACGCGCCGTGCAGGTAGCACCCCCAGTGCGCGCCATCGGCGTGCCCGAGGTCGCGCGGCCCGTCGGCGAGCCACGGCTGGAGCCCGGGCGCGGCTCGAGTACGCCCGTGGTGGATCTCGTAGCCGGCGACGATCTCTCCTTCCTCGCCCTCCAGCCAGCCCGGCGGCGCGGCGGTGATGCGCGCGCGCGTCCGCCGGGTCTCCTTGCTCGGGGCGAGTTCGGTGCGCACGTCCAGGATGCGCAGCCCCGGCTCCTCGCCTCCGCCCTCGATGCCGGCCGGGTCCGCGATGCGGCGGCCCATGATCTGGTATCCGGCGCAGAGGCCCGCCACCGGGATGCCGTCCGTCGCGAGCGAGCGGATGGCGTCCGCGAGGCCGGTGCGCTTCATCCAGCGGAGATCGTCGAGGGTGTTCCGCGAGCCCGGGAGGATGATGGCGGCCAGGCCGGGTGGGGCGGTGAGCGCGGCCAGGTCGCGCGCGCGGCGGACCCAGCGCAGGCGCACGCCCGGTTCGCGGCGCAGGGGGTCGAGGTCGTCCAGGTTGGAGGCGCGCGGGTAGGCGGCGGCCGCGATGGCGGGGGCGTTGGCCGGTCCGGCGTCGAGGGCCGGGCCGCCGTCTTCTTCCGGCAGTTTGTGGTCGATCCAGGGGACGACGCCCAGGACGGGCACGCCGGTGCGCTCCTGCAGGGTCTCCGGGGCGGGCGCGAGGAGTGCCGGATCCCCGCGGAAACGGTTGAGGATGAAGCCGCGGAAGAGCGCCCGGTCGGCCGCGGAGAGGAGCGCCCAGGTGCCGTAGAGGGAGGCGAAGGCACCGCCCCGGTCGATGTCGGCGATGAGCACGACGTTGGCGGACGCGTGGCGGGCCACGGCCATGTTGACGATGTCGCTTTCGCGCAGGTTCGTCTCGGCCGGGCTGCCGGCGCCCTCGGCGATCACGAGTTCGGCGCGGTCGCGGAGGCGGGCGAGCGCCTCCGTCACCACGGGCCAGAGGCGGGGCTTGCGCTCGCGCCAGGGGAGGTCGGTCGCTCCGCGGTCCGTGCGTCCCAGTCGCACGACCTCGGAACGCGTGTCGGCGAGCGGCTTGAGGAGGACGGGGTTCATGTCGACGTGCGGGTCCAGCCCCGCGGCCCGCGCCTGCAGCGCCTGCGCCCGCCCGATCTCGCCGCCGTCGGCCGTGACCGCGGCGTTGTTGGACATGTTCTGGCCCTTGAAGGGAGCGACGGCGATCCCGCGGCGGCGGGCGAGGCGGCAGAAGGCCGCCGTGAGCAGCGACTTGCCGACGCCCGAGCCCGTGCCCTGCAGCATCAGAACGGGTGCGCTCACAACTCCAGCCCGGGTTGCGCCCCGATGCCGCGCGTTCGATAGGGGTGCTTGACGTCCTTCATCTCGGTGACGAGATCCGCGAACTCGATGAGCTCGGGTGTGGCCATGCGTCCGGTGATGATCACGTGCGTCCCGGCCGGACGATCGCGGATCGCGGGCAGCACCTCGTCATGGTCCAGCCAGCCGTACGCCAGGGGGTAGGTCAACTCGTCGAAGATCACGATGTCGTAGCGCCCGGAGTCGAGCACCTCCCGGCACTGCGCCCAGCACTCGCGCGCCAGCGCGCGGTCCTCTGCGATGCGCTCGCTCAGCCAGGTGAAGCCGGCCCCCATCGGCACGATCTCGACCCCGAGCTTCTCGGCCGCGATGTGCTCGCCCCGCTTCACTCCTTCGGTCTTGAGGAACTGCAGCATGCCCACGGTCATGTCCCGGCCGCGGGCGCGCAGCAGCGTGCCCAGCGCGGCCGTCGTCTTCCCCTTGCCGTCGCCGGTGTTGAGGATGACGAGGCCGGTGCGCCGCTCGCGGGGCGGGACGCGGTAGGGCCCGGGCGTCCTCTGCTTCGGCACCGGGGCTTTCGGATGCCGGTCCGCCCGGTCGCCGGTCGAGGACCTCGGATCGGCGGTTTCCGGGGGCGCGGGACGGCAGCGCGGTCGGGAGTGGTCCGAACTCCGCTCGTCGTCCTGGGTCACGAGGGTCCTCCTGCGGTTGTGTGTGCGGCGATCCCGTCCGGAGCGGCGATCTCGTCTGGAGTGGCGATCTCGTCTGGAGTGGCGATCTCGTCCGAGGCGGCGATCTCGTCGAGCGCGGCGAGGAAGCGCTCCTCCTCGGCGCGCCGCCGAACCGCGACCCGAATGTGCCCCGGAAGCCCGAAGGAGGCCGCGTGACGCACGCGGACGCCCCGAAGCCTGAGGGCGTGGGTGGTGGCGGCTGCATCGGGGACCGCCGCCAGGATGAAGCCGGTGGCGGAGGGGCCCGGACGCCACCCGCGCCGGGCGAGCGCCGCGGACAGAGACCGGCGCCGCGCTGCGATGCGGATGAGACTGTCCTCAAGCCCGGCGAGCGCGCGCGGAGCAAGCGCCGTCCGGAGCGCGGCCTGGGCGACGGAGGACACGGACCAGGGCGGCGCGACGCATGCGAGCGGGTGGAGGATCCCGGGCGCCGCGACGGCGGCGGCGAGGCGCAGCCCGGGTACGCCAAGATCCTTGGTGAAGGAGCGCAGGTGCAGGACGCGGTCGTCGTGGGGCAGGTGGGGTGGCGCGAGGCGTCCCTCCGCGAAGGAGCGGTAGGACTCGTCGATCGCGAGGAGCGTCCCGGCGGGCATCTGGTCGGCAAGCTGAGCGACGCTCGCGTCGGAGAGGGCTTCGCCGGTGGGGTTGTTGGGAGTGCACAGGAAGGCGACCGGCGGACGGAGCCGCGCGACGCGGTCGCAGAACCGTTCGAGCGGCAGCCTGAAGCCCGGAGCGACCCCTCGCACCTCGTGGACTTCCCCGCCCTGGACCGCGACGGCGCGGCGGTATTCGCCGAAGGTGGGGCCGCACACGACCGCCGGATCGCCGGGGCGAATCCAGCAGCGGGCGATCCGGTAGATCAAGTCGGAGGCTCCGGGCGCGAGGAGGATGCGCTCGGCGTCGAGCCCCCAGACGCCCGCCACCCGCGCGCGCGCCCCGCTCGAAGCCGGATCGGGATAGGCGTCGAGCGGAGCGCCGGCTACGGCCCGGCGCACGGCCTCGTCCGGCAGGTACGGGTTGACGTTGGTGCTGAGGTCGGCGGTTACGGAGGGATACTCCACGTCCCGCTCGTACCCCGGCCCGCCATGGAACTCCGGCGGCGCGCCGGCGAGGCGGGGGTCGGGGCGCGGAGGACGCCAGTTCACGAGCGGCATGCTCTCGCGGCGACGACGAGCCCGACGCCCAGCCAGGCTGCGCGGCGGATCAGAGTGGCGGCGGCATCGATGTCGCCGGCGTCCGGTCGAGCGCCCGCGGCGTTCAGCGTGTAGACGCCGGGCTTGTGGAGCCGGACCCCCAGGGCGAGCGCGGCGGCGGCCATCGGCCACCCGGCGTTGGGCCCCGCCGCGCGGGACGCTTCGCGCGGGAGGAGATGGAACACCCCGCCGGGCGCGGGGCGACTCCCGTCACGGCGGAGCGGTCGAGACGCCGCGGCCATCACGATCAGGACGGCCGCCAGCCGGGCCGGTACGAAGTTGAGGAGGTCGTCGGCTCGCGCCGCCGGTTTCCCGTACCAGATCAGGTCGGGAGTACGGTAGCCGAACATCGCGTCGGCGGTGTTGACGACCCGGTAGACCCAGGCCCCGGACAAGCCCGCCGCGAGGTAGGCGCAAGCGGGCGCGATCACCGAGTCGCAGAGGTTCTCGGCCAGCGACTCGATCGCCGCGGAGGCGCAGTGGGAGGCGTCGAGCGTGCTCGTGTCGCGGCTGACCAGGTCCCACGCCAGGTGGCGCCTCGCTCCGTCGAGGTCTTCGGCCCCGAGCGCGGCGGCCACCCGTTCCCCGGCCTCGGCAAGCGGCTCGAGGGCAAGCGCCGGATGCAGGAGCAGGGCTTCGGTCCCTGCCGCCAGGAGGGTGGCCGGCAGCCGGGACCCGGAGGACTCCCGGGAGGAGCGCCCGGGGCGCGCCGTCAGCGAGCGCGAGGCCGCGGCGGCGACGCCCGACACCGCCGCCAGCGCCGCCGCCCCTTCGACCAGGCTCCCCAGCGGTCCCCGGCTGCGCCGCAGTCGGCGCGCACCGCCCAGCAGCGCGCCGATCGCCCGCACCGGATGCAAGCGGGGCTGGCGCAGCAGCCGATCGAGGACCAGGGCCCCCACCAGGCCCAGCCCCGGGGCGAATGGGGGCCGCCGCGTCGCGTTCACGGGTCATCCCTTCTGAGCGGGACCGTCTGCGGTGCGCCGGTGTCGCTCCCGGGTCCCGGGTGCGGCACCACCCTGAGCGGCCAGTCGTAGACCGCCTCCAGCGACTCTCGCGACAGCGTTTCGTCGGGGGCGCCCCGGGCCAGCGCGCGTCCGCGATCGAGCAGCACCAGCCGGTCGGCGAACCTCGCGGCCAGGTTGAGGTCGTGAGTGATGACCAGCACACCGAGGCCGGCGGCCCGGAGGTCGCGCAGCAAGTGGAAGAGCTCCATGCGGTAGCGCAGGTCGAGTCCGGCAGTGGGCTCATCGAGGAGGAGGACCGGGGCCTCCTGGGCAAGCGCGCGAGCGATCCGCGCCCGCTGTCGCTCGCCGCCGGAGAGTTCGCCCAGGTGGCGGTCCGCGAACTCCGCAACCGCGCAGCGCGCCATCGCATCTTCCACCACCACGCGGTCCCTGTCGCCGGAGCGCTCCCACGCGCCGAGGTGCGCGTAACGCCCCATCCCCACCATCTCCCGCACCGTGACCGGGAAGGGGGAGGACTCGGACTGCGGCACCACGGCGATCGCAAGGGCCCGTTCCCGGTCGCCCAGATCGGACAGCGCGCGGTCGTCGAGGGTGACTCCACCCTCTTGAGGCATCAGGGATCCGGAGAGGAGCTTCAACAGCGTCGTCTTGCCGGCTCCGTTCGGACCCACGACGGCGAGAAGCCTGCCCGGGGAGACCGATACCGAGATCCGGCGCACGGCGGCCTCGTCCGCGCGCGGATGGGTGAAGCTCAGGTCCCGACCCTCCAGCACCGGCCGCCAGTCGCGCGAGGCCTTGGTTTCCCTCACCGCCGGCCCCCCCGCAGCAGCAGCGCCACGAAGAACGGGACCCCCGCGACGGCCGTGACCACCCCGGTGGGGAGTTCGGCCGGCGCCACCACGAGCCGGGCCACCGTGTCCGCGAGCAGGAGGAAGGCGGTTCCGGCCAGGAAGGAAGCGGGGAGGAGCAGGCGGTGGTCGTTCCCCCACGCGAGCCGGACGGCGTGCGGAACGATCAGCCCGACGAAGCCGATCACGCCGCCGGCCGCGACCGCCGCGGCCACCATCAGCGACGCGGCCAGGTACGCGGTGAGCTTCACCCGCTGCACGGAGGCGCCCAGGTAGAACGCAACCTCCTCGCCGCGCGAGAGAAGGTTGAAGGCCCGGGCAAGCGACAGGACGGCCAGCGCGCCGGGCACGAGCAGCAGGGCCAGCAGCCCGGTCGAAGCCCAGTCGGCGCCGGAGAGGTTCCCCATCATCCAGAAGATCGCCGAGCGGAACGACTCCACATCGGCGAGCGAGAGCAGAAGCAGGATTACCGCGTTGAAGAAGGCGCCGATGATCACGCCCGACAGGATCAGGACGCGCGTGTCCATCCGACCGGGCGAGGCCCGCCGCGCGACCGCCAGCACCAGCGCCATCGCGGCCAGCGCGCCGGCGAACGCGCCCAGGGGGAGCATCCAGGGAAAACGCAGCCCGATGCCGGTCACCACGACGGCCACCGCGCCTACGGCGGCTCCGCCCGAGACGCCCAGTACGTAGGGCTCGGCGAGCGGGTTGCGCAGGAGGGCCTGAAAGGTGCAGCCGCAGAGACCGAGCGCGCCTCCGACGAGCGCTGCCAGAGCCGCCCGCGGCAGCCGCAACTGGAGGAGGATGGAACGGGTGGTGGGGTCGGCCTCTCCCAGGAGGAAACGCCACAGGTCCCCGGGACCCAGGCCGGAGGCCCCGAAGGAGATGCTGAGCGCGATCGCCGCCAGGACGACCAGCGCGAGGAGTGCGAGCCGGCGGGGAGTGTGCGTCAACGGGGCCCATGCAGGAAGTGGGCCATGCGACGCGCCGCTTCGGCCACATGGGGTCCGGGGCGGTTGAAGAGGTCGCCGTCAACGAGGAGGTAGCGGCCATTGCGGACGGCGCGCAGTTCCCGCCAGCCCGGTCCCTCGAGCCATGGCGCACCCGGAGCGTCGGGCGCGTGTCGAGCAATGACGAGGGCGTCGGGGTCACGCCGCAGGATCGCTTCGATGGACACCCGCGGCCACGAGCGCGCGGCATCGTTGAAGATGTTGCGCCCGCCCGCGTGCTCGATGACCTGGTCGATGAAGGTTCCCGGCCCGGTCGTCTGCGGCGGGTCGTGCCAGACGGAGTAATAGACGTCGACGCGCTCGCGGCCGCGCACCGTGGCGGCCACGCCCTCCAGTGCGAGATCCAGCGAGTCCACCAGCGCGGCGGCCCGTTCCTCGCGGCCCAGCAGTGTGCCCAGGCGGCGCAGGTGGCTGCGCACGTCGTCGATCGTCTGCACGACCGCCCTGTAGACGGGAATGCCCAGCGCGTCCACCCGTTCCCCCACCGCGCGCTGGGACGCGTCGGCCCACGTGACGACGAGATCGGGTTCGAGCCCGGCCAGCGCCTCGAGATTCGGCTGTATGGTCCCGCCCAGCGAAGGGAGGTGAGCGAGTTCGGGTGCCCGATCGAAGCGGGTGCGCGCGACGAGGACGCCGGGATCGAGCGCGGTGATCGATTCGGTCAGCGAGGGGATCACCGAAAAGACGCGGCCCGCCGGCGCGGTGAGCGCGACGGTGGTTCCCGCATCGTCCGTGACGGAAACCGCGGGCATGTCCGGAGGCTCGTCCGGGGCACAGGACGTGAGGAGGGCCGGGGCGAGCAGGGCGGCGATCCACCGGGCGAACGGAGAACTCGGTGGCGCCGTCGCGCTCGGCGTCGCGCTCGCCCTTGCCTGGTGTGCCGTGTACACCGGGTCCCCTCCCTCGAAGGATGGTGTTCAAAGGACGAGGGAACCGCGTCTCCTGACTCGAGGCGACATCGCTCGCCTTCCCGGGATCAACCAGTGGCCGTCGAGCGCGTCGTTTCGGATCCGCCGATGGGATCCGGACCTCCTACAGTGGCGGGGCCGCGTCGGCTTCGGACCGAACTTCCGGTGGCCCCCTCGCGTCAAGCTGCGACGATAGCCGCATCTCCGAAGGCGGGGCAACTCGGCAGCCGCCGCCAATCAACTGCAGGGATGCAACCGTCGCGGACGAACGCGCGGGCAGCACGGGCGCCGTGACAGCCACCCCGTGGTTCAGGATGTCCGAAACCTCCTCTGGTGTCGGCGTTTCCTCCTCCGGGTAGAGAAGCCCCCACACGGTCCCCGAGTGAGCCCGCAGGATGCCGAGCGCGGTCGTCGCCCGGGCACACGCCTCCAGTCCCGGCGGGGCGGGAGGACACCCCAGGTGATGGGCTGCCGCAGCGCTCGCGGTCGCCGCCGCGCCGATCTTCCCGGGGTCGCCGTGCGCGATCCCGTCGGCGCACAGCCGGAATGCGTCGCGCCAGGCTCTCAGAGCGTGTTCGGGGAGTCGGGTCGGGAGGCCCCGGTTGAACGTCACCGTGTCGACCACGCCGGGGAGTCTGATGCAGAGGATGTTCAAGGCCGGAGGCGGGCCGAGCGGCTCCCGGATCGTACCCCCCCGGTGATCGAACAGGACGAGCCCGGGGAGGAGGGAGCCGCTGGTCGGCTCGACCTGGAGGGCGGCGCGGACGACGGCTTCACACGACCCCCGCAGGCCGAGGGCGTCCATGCCGGCGCGCAATGCCGCGCCCAGGTCGGCGGTGCTGCTTCCGAAGCCGCTCCCCCGCGGGATCTCGTCGCCGCCGAGCGTCACCCGCAGGCCTCGACCGGGCCGGTCGCGCAGCAGGACCTGCAAGCCGCGTTTCACCTTGGCGTAGCGGCGGGAAGCACCGGCCTCGGTGTGGGCGGGCGGCACGACCACGGCGCGGGCGGTTCGGTACAGGTCGACGGGAGCCGCGATCTGGAGCCATCGGCCGCGACCGAAGCCCTGAACGAGTTCGCCGCAGGTGGCCGGGGTTGCCCAGGTCGCGGGCCCTGCACTGGCTTGCACGCTGTCGGCAGAGCCTGTATCCATCATCGCAGTTCATAGACGGAGGGGCGCTCGGAAGTCCGGTGAAAGTCCGGCGCGGCCCCGCCACTGTAAAGGGACAGAGGGATTTCGATCCCTCGGCGTTCCGTTCACGAAGCCACTGGGTCGCGAGGCCCGGGAAGGCGAGCGGATCCGTCCCAAGCCAGGAGACCTCTCCTCCGTCTTCGGATCAGCACCCTCGCGGGAGGGCGTGGTCCCGCGTTCACCGTCGCGTGGACGTGCGACCGTGCTCTTCCCCGTCCAGGAGAAGACGGGGTCGAGTGAAGACGAAGTTCGCGATTGCCATCCTGGCCGCCGGAGTTGCCGTCCCGGGCGCTTCGGCACACGCGCTCCCCACCCAGGTCGCTGCGTCCGTTCACGTGTCCGTGCGGGCGGCAAGGACTGCGCCGGGTGCGCCGGGCGAGGCTGCGGCGGACGCGGGTGCGGCCGTCGCCGTTCCGGGGGCGACGGTCGCCGTCCGGGGCGCGGGGCTCCGGGCGACGGCCGACGCGCGCGGCGTCGCCGTCCTGCGAGGTCTTTCGCCCGGACGGCACGCCCTCGTGATCTCGGCACCCGGCTTCCTGGAAGCCGCGGTCGAGGTCGAAGCCGTGAACGGGCGTGTCACGCGAACGGGCATCGTGCTCAATCCGGCGCCTGTGCGGCTCAGGGGACTGGTGGTGCAGGTGGCATCCCGCGAACGGGACGCCGGCGCCACCGTGTTGGAGACCGCCAGCCTTCCGCCCGGCGTGACGGATCTCCCGGCCGCGCTTGAACGCGTTCCCGGGGCAACCGTCGTGAGACAGGGCGGACCGGGGGCCCCCGCCGTGCTGCAACTGCGCGGCGCGGGCGGCGACCAGGTGCTGGTGCTGCTCGACGGAACGCCGATCAACTCTCCGCTCACCGGCGTCGCCGACCTGAGCACGGTGGACCTCGAATCCGTGTCCCGCCTCACCGTGATCCCGGGGGCGCAGTCCGCCCGGTACGGACCGCAGGCGCTCGGCGGCGTCGTCCTGCTGGAGAGCCGCAACCGCGACGCGACCACCGCCGCCGTCACCGCCGGGATGGGCGCCTGGTCCTCGGCGGAGACGGCGGTCACCGGATCGAGCGGTTTCGGGAACGCCTGGTCGGTCTCCGGCGGCGCCCGCTGGCGGCGGTCGAACGGCGCGTTCACCTACGACGTCCCCGCCTTCCGGGGCGGCGGCGAGACGACCCGCGAGAACTCCGCCTTCTCGCACGCCGGCGGAGACCTCCGCATCACCCGGCGCGGGAGCGCGGAGGCCTCGCTGCGCGCCCACCTCAGCGACATCGAGCGCGGGAGCCCGGGGACCATCGCGCAGCCCTCCGCCACGGGTCGGCAGCGCCACCGTCGCTACGGGCTCGGCGTCACGGTCGAATCGGACGGCGCCTCTCCGGCGGCACGCCTCGGAGGCTCGGCCCGCAGTTCGGTGCAGTGGCAGCGCGCGGACTACGCGGATCCGGAGCCCCCCTTCGGGCGCGCCTACGATACCCGGACGCGAGTGCGGCGGGCGGAGCTCTCCGTGGAAGGATGGTGGCGCGCGGAAGCGTCGTCGTCGCGCGAGCCGCTTGACCTCCGGTTCGGCCTCCACGCGGCACGGCTCGATGTCGAGTCGAACGCGCTGACGTCGCCCGGCATCGGCCTCGACGAACTCGGGGCGTGGGCACATGCCGGGCGCGGCTGGCAACTGCGGCGCGGGTTCCGCCTCGATCTGGGTGCTTCCCTGCGCGCCGACCGGCACGACCTTGTGGACGGCGTGACCCTGTCGCCCGCCCTCGACGCCGCGCTGACCCGGGGCGGGCTCGCCCTCGACCTCCGGTGGGGCCACGGCTTCTCCCCTCCCGGGCTCGGCGACCTCTTCTTCCAGGAAGGGGTCCTCGTCGAGCCCAACCCCGACCTCGGGCCGGAGCGCATACGGGGAGAACTCTCGGCGACGCTCGCCCAGCGCTGGTCTGTGGGCCCGGCCACCGGGGAACTGCGCGCGACCGCCTACCGCGCGGACCTCGACGACATGATCCTCTGGTTCCCCGACCACCGTTTCGTGTGGAGCCCGGACAACTACGACGTCGCGCGCCGCGGCCTCGAAGTCGGCGCCACGACGGATCTGGCCGCGTTCGGACGCACGCACAGCCTCACGGCAAGCGCCGACTGGTCCGAGGTCGAGTACACCGGCGCCGTGCTGGATGGCCAGGTCGCCTACCGGCCGCGTTTCACGGCGGATGTGGCCCTCGGCATCGGGCTGCCGGCCGGAATCACGCTCACGCCGTCGGGCACACACGTCGGGTCGCGGCGCACGGTGCCGGGCTCCCCGCTGAACGCGCTCGCCGCCTACACGCTGTTCAACGCCGGCATCGCTCTGCCCTTCGAGTGGACCCGCTTCGCCGGGCGGCTCGAGGTGGCCGTTACGAATCTCCTCGACGAACGCGCCGCGCTGCTCGTCGACTACCCCCTGCCGGGCCGCGGCTGGTCGACGCGGATCCGCATCGGAGCCGCGAGATGACCGCGCAATCCACCTCGTTCACCATATCCCAGTCAACCAAGGATGGATCTCTCATGACCCGTACCGCGCTTCGCTTCATCGCACCCCTCGCCCTCGTCATTCTGACCGCCTGCGGCGATGACCCCCCCGTCGAACCCGTGGGCCCGGTCGGGCCCGGCACGCCCTCGGTGACG
Source organism: Candidatus Palauibacter scopulicola (assembly GCF_947581915.1). Lineage (NCBI taxonomy): Bacteria > Pseudomonadati > Gemmatimonadota > Gemmatimonadia > Candidatus Palauibacterales > Candidatus Palauibacteraceae > Candidatus Palauibacter > Candidatus Palauibacter scopulicola. The sequence goes on along the minus strand of NZ_CANPWG010000076.1, from coordinate 11,587 downwards.
ATCACCTCGCCGGCCTCCGGGCTCATGGTCAGCGAAGGCACGCCGGTCCAGCTGGCCGGCTCGGCCACGGATCCGCAGGACGGCACGCTGGGGAACGCCGCGCTGGCCTGGACGAGCTCGATCGACGGGGCACTGGGTACAGGTTCGCCGCTGGAGGTCGCCTCCCCGTCGGTGGGCGTGCACTCGATCACCCTGACGGCAACGGACTCCGACGGTAACACCGGCAACGCGTCGGTCTCGCTGCTGGTCGAGAGGCTGGAGTTTCTCGACGGAACGGTGGCGGATGCCCAGATCGGCATCGTCGTGAACTCGAGCGCGAACGCGCTCCGGCTCTTTCAGCTCGGCGATCCGGGGGAGAACCGCGACATCGCCCTGGGGGCGTCGAGCGCGGTGACTCCCACCGGTATCAGCATCCGCGGCCAGACGGGCGTCGTTCCCCTCGGAAACGCAGCCTCGGTCGCCGTCATCGACCTCCGTACGCGGCAGATCGGCGGGTTCTTCCTCTTCGAGTCCGGGAATGCGACCGGGTCGGCGTTCGTGGACGACAGGACGGTGCTGGCGGCCAACCAGCAGACGGATGAGGTGGGCAGGTTCACGATCGGACAGGCCGGCGGCGCCATCGGCGACCTGGTCCCGGTGACGCAGTTCCCGACCGGTATCGTGCCGTTCTCCAACTCGCTCGCCTTCGTCATCTCCGCAAACCTGGACGAGAACTTCGCGCCTGCTGGCGACGGGGTGGTGACCGCGCTCGATCCGCTTACGATGACCGTCGTCGCCACCATCGAGACCGGCGGTACCAATGCGCAGTTCGGGGCCATCGGGCCCGATGGAATGTTGTATGTGATGAACACCGGCAACTACGTCGCGCCGTCGACGCTGGCGATCATCGACCCCGGTTCACTCGAGCTCGTCGAGGTCGTCGAGGGATTCCCCGCAGGCTCGGGACACGTTCACGTGTCGGAGGACGGAACGCTCTTTGCGTCGGCGTTCTTCACGGGGACGGTCGCCTGGAACACGGCCACGAAGGCGTTCGTGCGGGACGCCTCCAACCCGATCTGCGCGCCCCTCGCCGGCGGTGGTTGCCGGGGCGCCTTTGGCGCGCACACGGCGGCGGACGGCTCGCTATACCAGACGTTCTTCGGCAGTACGCGCCAGAACCTGTCGCCCTGGATCTTCCGCTATGACCCGGAGACCTGGGCGCTGACCGACAGCATCCCCCCGGGGCAGGGGCCGGTGGGACTCGAAATCAGGAGTTTCCGGTGAACCGTTTGGCCGCCAGGAAGCCGAGCCGCTCCTCGATGGCCCGTCCCCAGGCGAGACCATCGGCCACGACATCGAGGCAGTGCACGACCCCGGCGTGCGCCATCAGGAAATGGGGACCGGCGTCGAGGTCTCTCCACCACGCGGCCACCCGCTCGGTGAACCCGGCAACGGTCTCCCCGCCTGGCGGAGACCGCGTCTGCCAGGCGGCCATCCATTCGTCGAGTTCGGTGCGCGGCAGGGCGTCCCAGGCCCGTCCCTCCCAATCGCCGTAGGACATCTCGCGCACCCGCTCGTCGATGCGGTGCGGCACGCCGAGCCGCTCCCCGAGCAGGGCGGCGGGCTCGCGGCAGCGGACGGCATCGGACGACCAGATGATCGCCGGGGCGAACTCGGCCACGACGGGCTCGATACGCGCGGCGGCCGCGGCTCCGTCCAAGGTCGTGGGCACGTCCGTCTGCCCGTAGACGATTCCCTCGACGGCGACGGGTGCGTGGCGGATGGCAAGAAGCCGGATCACGCGGCGGCCTGCGCGACCTGCGCCGCGAGCACGGCGACGAGGATCGCGATCTCGTTCACCTGCTCCGTGGCGCCGAGGAAGTCGCCGGTCACGCCGCCGGCCCGCGCGCGGAATCGCAAACCGCAGAGCGTGGTGGCAAGGGCCATCGCGGCAAATGCGGCGAGGACGCCGAGCGCGCCGATCGCACCCGCCGCCACAGCCCCGGCCACGGCCACGCCGACCGCGGTCGCCACCGCTGCCTGTGCCACCCCGGACCGCGCGACGTGGCCGCTCTTCGCCGCCGCCGCGTTCGCGTAGGGGAGGGCGACCATCAGCCAGACCGGGCCGACCCGAGCCAGGCCGTGCGCGAGGAGCAAAGCCGCGGGCGCTGCCGCGAGCGGGGAGGCCCCTGCGGCGAGCGCGGACGCCGGTGCCGCACTCCCCAACTGCGCGAGCAGCACCAGCCGGAACGCGATGGACGTCACGAGCGCCAGGGCCCCGAAGGCGCCGATCCGCGAGTCCTTCAGGATGACGAAGATCCCCTCGCGATCCGTCGCTCCGCCCAGCGCGTCGGCCGTATCGGCCAATCCGTCCTCGTGGAAGGCGCCCGTCAGCAGGATCGACACGACGATCACGCTCATCGCCGCCACCCACGGCCCGAGCGGCGCCACCAGGACCCACACGGCCGCGCATGCCCCTCCGAGCACGAGCCCGACCAGGGGGAACCACGCCGAGGCCCACCGCCACTCTTCCGCCGAGTAGGGAAAGCCGCCCAGCGGCAGACGCGTCAGGAAGACGAAGGCGGCGCGCGCCCCCCGGAGCGACGTCCTCACTTCAATCGCAGCTCCAGCCCGGAGACCATGAGCACGACACGGTCCGCGGCGGCGGCGAGACGCTGATTGGCGATGCCCAGCCCGTCCTGGTACCAGCGCCCGAGCGCGGTGGGCGGGTGCACGCTCCACCCCACCTCGTTCGTCACGACGATCAGCAAGCCGGTGCGCGCCGCGCGCGCATCGAGGATCCCGTCGATCTCCGCGGCCATCGCGTCCAACGCGGCCGCCTCGGCGTCGGCTCCCGATCGTCCGATCGCCATGCCGGTCAGCACCGTCACGCAATCCAGAAGCACGGTGTCCGTGCCGGCGGCGAGGATGGCTTCGCCCGCCCGCGCGGGCGCCTCGATGGTGTGCCACCCCGCGGGACGATCGCGGCGGTGGGCCGCGATCCTTTCACGCATCTCGTCGTCGACAGGCTCCGCGGTCGCGATCACGGTGACCTCTTCCCCGCCGCGCGCCAGCGCCTCGCCCTGAGCCCACCGGCTCTTGCCCGAGCGCACCCCGCCCGTCACGAGCATGAGTTCCATCATGATCCCGCCCCCGACGGACCCTCGTTCGGCCCCGAGATCCCGGCCGATTCGAAGGTCGCCATCTCGCGGAGCAACGCTCCGGCCGCCCGCACGACAGGGATGGCGAGCGCACACCCGGTCCCCTCGCCGAGCCGCATGTCGAGGTCGAGAAGGGGCACGAGGCCGAGCGCATCGAGCGCCACCGCGTGGCCCGGCTCGGTGGAGCGGTGCGATGCGACCAGGTACGGCGACAGATCGGGGCACAGGCGGCTGGCCGCCAGCGCCGCGGCCGACGAGATGAACCCGTCCACGAGCACAAGGGCGCCCCGCGCCGCCGCACCGATCATGGCGCCCGACATGGCCGCGATCTCGAGCCCGCCCACCTGCCGCAGCACCGCGACGGCATCGTCCCGGGGATCCTCGCCGCAGGCGACCCGCGCCACCGCGCGTTCCACCACGTCGCGCTTGCGGGCCAGCCCGCCCTCGTCGACCCCCGTGCCGCGGCCGACGACCTCGCGGGCCGCTGCCCCGGCCAGGCACGCCGTTACGGCAGCCGCCGCGGTGGTGTTCCCGATGCCCATCTCGCCCACACCGACGAGGCAGGGATCGGGGGGACGCGCCTCTCCAGTGGAGCCGGCGCCACCTCCCGCCACTTCCATACCCAACGCCAGAGCCTCCTCGACCTCGCTCGCGGTCATCGCCGGCCCCGCTGAAAGATCGTCCGTGCCCGCGCGGACCTTTCGGTGCTCGATTCCCGCCAGCCCGGCAAGGTCCGCCGCAACGCCCACGTCGACGACACGCACTCCGGCGCCGCACGCCCGGGTGAGCACGTTGATCGCCGCCCCGCCACCGGAGAAGTTCGCGCACATCTGCGCCGTGACCTCGGCCGGATACGCCGACACGCCCTGCACGGCGACCCCGTGATCCGCCGCGAAGACGAACACCACCGCGTCCTCCAGTGGAGGCGGCGGGTCACCCAGGACCACGCCGACCTGGAGCGCCAGCTTCTCGAGGCGTCCGAGGCTGCCCGGCGGCTTGGTCAGCGCGTCGAGGTGCGCCTGGACCGCCGCGGGATCTCCCCGCGGAGTTGCGACAACCGTGCGCGCGATCACGCTCTGTGGAGATGCGGCAAAGGTGTTCACGATGGGTTCAGGACAACAGCAGATATGCAGACCCCCGAATGGGACCGCCGCCAGCATAGGGTGGAGGGCAGGGGCGAGCCAGCCGCCAGCGCATACTACTGGTCGGACCCCGACGGAATATGCTAATCTCGGGGCTGGTGTCGTGCTCCCGTGCTCGCGGAAACAGAGGTGTGCCATGAGAAAGTCCCGATTCATCCTCCCCCTGCTCGCGGTGTTCGCGGTCTCCGCCTCGGCGCTGGGGGGCCAGCAGCGGAACATGTCGCCGGAAGAGCGCGCCCGGCTGGCCGCCGAGCGTGAGCGCCAGGTGCAGGAGGAACTCGTATCCGAGCGGCCCATCGAGGCGTTCGACACCGTGTGGATCGAGGAGATGACGTGGATGGAGGTCCGGGACGCGATGGCGGCCGGGAAGACCACCGCGATCATCACGACCGGCGGCATCGAGCAGAACGGACCGTACCTCGCCACCGGCAAGCACAACTACGTGCTGCAGGGCGCCTGCGAGGGCGTGGCCCGCGAACTCGGGAACGCGCTCTGTGCGCCGGTCGTCAAGCTCGTCCCCGAGGGCGACATCGACGAGCCGTCCGGGCACATGCGGTATCCGGGGACGATCAGCCTCCGGCAGGAGACGTTCGAGGCCGTGCTCGATGACGTGGCGTCGAGCCTCAAGGCGCACGGCTTCGAGCACATCATCCTGTTCGGCGACAGCGGCGGGAACCAGTCGGGCATGGAAGCGGTCGCCGCCCGCCTGAACGAGCGCTGGTACGACGCGCAGGCGCACTTCATCCCGGAGTTCTACCGCTACCGCGACGTCCACGAGTGGATGAACACCGAACTCGGCATCTTCGAGACGGACCCCGAGGGGATCCACGACGACTTCGTCATCACCGCGATCATGATGACCGAGGACCCGACGACGGTGCGCTACGACGAGCGCGTGGCGGCGGGACGGGCCAGCATCAACGGCGTCTCCATCGCCCCCAAGGAGGAGGCGATCGCCACCGGGCGGAAGCTGCTCCAATTCCGGGTGGATGCGACGGTGAAGGCGATCCGGGCCTCGATCGAGGCGAGCATGGCGGACGCGGGACGGTGAGACCTGCCCGGGTCCTGGCAACCCGTGGCAAGAGCGACGCGGGGGTTCGCCACGGGCTGCCGGCGCTCGCCGCGCTCGCGGCGACGCTGTGCCTCGATACGGCACCGCTTGCCGGCCAGGTCCCGCTCGGCAACCCCAGCGGGAGGGGGCAGACGGTGACGCCCGCCTACGAGGGCTGGTACCCGAACGCGGACGGCACGCTGTCCCTGTCGTTCGGCTACTTCAACCGCAACTTCGAGGAGACGATCGAAGTCCCCCTGGGGCCGGACAACACGATCGAGCCGGCGGAGTTTCAGGGCGCCCAGCCCACGTCGTTCGCCCCGCGGCGCCACTACGGCGTGTTCGTCGTCCGGGTCCCGGCGGATTTCGGCGAGGGGAAGGTCTACTGGACGCTGAGGATGCGCGGCCAGACGTTCCGCGTCCCGGGCCACCTGCACCGGGACTGGCAGATCGACGCGCTCAAGGGCGAAGCCGGAGACGGCAACACGCCCCCCGTCCTCCGCTTCGGAGCGGGTGAGGAAGGCGCGGGACCGGCCGGGGCCTGGGGAGGCCCGCTCACGGCCCGGGTCGGGGAAGCGCTCGACGTGAGCGTCCACGTCCGGGACGACGGCGTGGGACGCAGTCACTTTGTAGCGGGGAGCCGCGACGGCTCGCCCGTCAACCTCACGTGGTTCAAGCACCAGGGTCCGGGCGATGTGGCGTTCGGCGAGCCCACCGCCCGCGTCCCGGCCAGCGGGGCCGAAGCCGCAACCCCGGTCACCTTCAGCGAGCCGGGCGACTACATCCTGCGCGTGCGCGCCAACGACGGTTCCGGTGTTTCCGCCGCCGGCCACGCGCAATGCTGCTGGACGAACGGATTCCTCCGGGTCACGGTCGACCCGTGACCGGCGGATTCGACGAGGTTCGAGGAGAACGATGATGAGACAGTTCGATCCGGTTTCCCTGAAGCGAGCGGCCATCGCGTTCGGCGCGGCACTCGGCGCCCTGGGCGTCGCGGGGCCGACACTGGCGCAGGACGACCTCGGAGGCGTGACCTTCAACCGGGACGTGATGCCGATCCTCCAGGCCAAGTGCCAAGAGTGTCACCAGGAAGGCTCGATCGCCCCGATGTCGCTCCTCACGTACCGGGACGCCTACCGCTGGGCATCGGGCATCCGCGAGAAGGTGTCGAACCGGATCATGCCGCCCTGGCACCTCGATCCCACGGTCGGAATCCAGGAGTTCAGGAACGACCGCAGTCTGTCGAGCGAAGAGATCGAGACGATCGTCGCCTGGATCGATGGCGGCCGGTCGGAGGGCGATCCCGCGGATCTGCCGCCTCCCGTCGAGTTCCCCGATCCGAACGAATGGCGCCTCCTCGATGAGTTCGGGGAACCCGACCTCGTCATCGCGTCCGAACCCTTCACGCTCGAAGCCGAAACGATGGACAAATGGTGGCGGCCCGTCACGCCGACCGGCATCACGGAGCCCCGCTGGGTGAAGGCGATCGAGATCAAGCCGGCCGGCAACGACGCGCGCACGATCACGCACCACGTCCTCGCCTTCCTCCAGCAGGACGAGGAGGAGAGCCCCATGAGCGCCGGCATCGTCGAGGCAAGCACGCGCGGGGGCGCGATGGGCGGCCCGGGCCTGTTCATGGAGTGGGCCGTGGGCAAGGAGGGCGAGATCTTCCCCGAGGGCGCGGGCAAGATCATGCTCCCCGGCTCGCAGATCCGCTGGGAGGTCCACCTCCACGCCATGGGCAAGCGCATCGAGGACAGCTACGTGGAACTCGGCGTCTGGTTCTATCCCAAGGGCGAGGAGCCCCGGAACCGCACCCGGCTCATGTTCTACAACGCTACGGGCCGGACGGGCCTCGACATCCCGCCGGGCGAGATCGCGGTCACGCAGGACTTCCACACGCTGCGCTGGCCCGCCCGCCTGGAGAACTTCCAGCCGCACATGCACATGCGCGGCAAGGCCATGTCGCTCGAGGCGATCTACCCGGACGGCCGCAAGGAGTTGATCAACCAGGTCGACAACTTCCAGTGGAACTGGCACATCAACTACATCTACGAGGAAGACGCCGCCCCGCTCCTTCCGGCGGGCACGACGCTCGTCATCACGGCCTGGCACGACAACACGGCCGAGAACCCGAACAACCCCGACCCTGAGCAGTGGGTCGGCTACGGTGATCGGACCGTGGACGAGATGGCGCACCTGTGGGTCGACGCGACCTACCTCGACCCCGTGGAGTTCGAGGCGCTGGTCGCCGCCCGCGAGGAGGCGAAGCGCGCCGCCGAAGCCGCAACGAACAACTCGAACCACTAGGCCGGGGGCTACCGGACCGGCCGGTGGGCCTCACGCCCATGCTCGTCGTACGAGACGTGGCGGCGAGTTCAGCCTGGTACGTCGAACTCTTCGGCTTCGTGAGCGGTCGGGGAGGCCATCACTTCGAGCGGCTCCTGGCGTCGGACGGAAGCATCGAACTGATGCTCCACCACCGGGAATTCAAGGCCCACCCGGGGATGACGGATCCGGAAGAAGGGACGCCGGGCCGCGGCGTCCTGCTCTACTTCTACACGGAGGACGCGCAAGCCGTGTTCGAGCGCGCCCGCGCCATGGGGGCCGACTGCCTCGATGAGCCGCACGTGAACCCGAACGCCCGCTCCATCGAGTTCACCCTCCGCGACCCCGACGGCTACCCGATCTCCGTCTCCCAGCGCCTCCCGCGCGACGACTAAACAGGCTCGCGAGCTTCCCTCTCCCGTTTCTTGCGTCTCGGCAGGATGGTACTTGACATGGTACCATGCGTTGACGATTCTCGGTATCCATGCGAACCAAGCACCGGAAGACGCTGGAACGCGTGCACCGGAAGCCGACGCCCTCGGATATCCGATGGGACGAAGTCCGGGCGATGCTGCAAGCCTGCGACGTTCAGGTCGTGGAACGGTCGGGGTCCCGTGTTGGACTCAAGAAGAACGACGAGAGGATCGTGATCCATCGACCTCATCCGCGCCCCGTCGTGGGGCGAGAGACAGTTCGAGACATTGCGGCGTTTTTGCGAGCGGCAGGGGTGGAGCCATGATGGAATACAGGGGATACCGGGCCGCGGTGGAGTTCGACGACTCGAGCAATGTCCTCCACGGGCGGGTGATCAACAGCGGTCCGTATCCGATCGCGACGTTCGAGGCGACGGACACGACACAGCTACGCGAGGAGTTTCACCGCTCCATCGATGAATACCTTGCCTGGTGCGAGGAAGACGGCGTCGAACCGAAGCGGCCCTTCTCCGGCAAGCTGAACGTGCGACTCGGGTCGGAGCTTCACGCCGCCGTCGCGGCGGCGGCGGCAGCGCGCGAGACGAGCATCAACTCCTGGATCGTGGACGCCGTGCGAGAACGAACCCGCGCCCCCTATCGGACCGACAACGACTGATTCGGCGGGGGCCCGGAGGCCGCCGCCGGCGGTCAGCAGCTGAGGCAGTTGTTGTTGTTCTTCGCGCCCATGCTCTCAAGGAGCGCGATCGTCTCGAAGAACGGCTGCACGCGCTGGATCGGGCCGTTCGCCATGTCGACCGTCGTCTGGCCGCTGCGGGCCACGATGAGCGGGTCGGCGCCCTTCCCGACGAGGTACTCGATCAGCTCGTTGTCGCCGCGCGCCGCGGCGTAGTGCAGCGCGCCGAACCCGTCCGAGTCGCGGCCGTTGACGTCCGCGCCCAACTCTTCGACGAGGTACCTGGCCGTGGCCATCCATTCATCGGGTCGGTGCCGGTGCTGGTTGCCGGTGCGTGAGCGTCCGTAGCCGTATCCCGCGGCGGCGACGAGAGGCGGGATGCCCGGACCTCCGACCTCGACGGGCGGCAGTCCGCTCGGATCCTCTTCCTCTTCCTCGTCGGCGGGCCGACGGCGGCGACGCTCGGGCGCCTTCCGGGTCGGCATGTGCGGGTCGGCCCCGGCGGCCACGAGCATTTCCATGGCCGGGATGTCGAGCGCCTTCGCGGCGCGCCAGAAGGGCGTCGCGCCGCTGAAGTTCACGCCCAGCAGGTCGAAGTTGTACGCGGAGTACCAGATGTGCGTGTTCACGCGCGCGTTCGGATCCGCCCCGGCCGCGAGGAGCATCTCCATCAGCTCCATGTAGTCGAGTTCCTGCTGGCGGAACGCGGTGGGCTGCGGGTACAGCGCCTTGGGGGCCCAGCGGTTGGCGATCGTCGCATAGAGCGGCGCCACCCCGTCTTCGCTGGCCAGGTTCGGGTCCGCCCCCTGCTCGAGCAGCCAGGCCGCGAGGTCGTAGTGCCCGTTCACGGTGGCGACGACGAGCGGGGTGCTCAGGTCGCCCTCGGTGCGGCCATCGACGTCGGCACCCGCCGCGACGAGCGTCCGGACCGTTTCGAAGTGGCCTTCGCGAACCGCGTAGTGGAGCGCGGTCATGCCGCCCTGCTTGCCGACGATATCGCTGTAGCTCAGCGGCCGCGGCGCGGGCTCCGCCGGCTCCTCGACCTCTTCGGCCTCTTCGGCCTCTTCGGCCTTTTCAGTCTCCTCGGCTTCCTCCGCCTCGTCCGCAGCCTCTTCCTCGGGGGCCTCTTCGGCCTCGGGCGGATCCTCGCCCTGGGCTTCGGCAGGCTCCTCCGCCGGCGTTTCCTCCGGTGCGGCGGCCACCGGCTCCTGGCCGGGCGTCGCGCCGGCGCCCTGCGTCGCGGGGGCTGTGCCGCTCTGGTCGCGATCCGCCCGGTCGGCCGCCTCGCGCCGCGTCGGCTCCTGGCCGGACGGCGTGTCCGTGCGGGTGATCCCGACCTCCACGGTCTCGCCGCGAGCTTCCGCTTCAGCCTTCCGAATCGCCGTGAGTACCTCGCGCCGCCGACCTCGGGCTTCGCTGTCCGTGCGCGCCTTCTCGACGAAGTCCAGGACGTGGGACGCGACCGACACGTCGGCGCCGTGTGCGATCAAGGCCTGCACGGCCTCCAGGCGGCCAGCGGCGGCCGAGAAGATGAGCGGCGTCTGGCCGTTGGCCCCCTCGCGTGCGTCGACCTCGGCTCCGGCCTCAAGCAGGCTCGTGAGGGTCGGCACATCCCCGCCCGCCGCGGCGAAGTGGAGCGGCGTAGCACCGGTCGTCGTCAGCGCGTTGGCATCGCTGCCGGCCTCGAGCAGGAGGGCGACCGCGTCGGCCCGGCCATCCCGGCTCGCGAGGTGGAGCGGCGTGTAGGCACCGAGGCGCGTGGTCGACGCGACGTTGGCCCCGGCGTAGACGAGCACCGACAGCATCTCCGCGTCGCCCCGCAGGGCCGCCCAGTGCAGCGCCGTCATCCCGTCGCCCTGGGACGCGTTTACATCGGCCCCGTCCCGGAGGAGCGTGCGGACCGCCTCGAGGTCTCCCTGCGCCGCCGCCTCGGCGACGGGCGCGTCCGTCGCCACGGCAGCCCACAGCGTGGTCGCGCAGAACGCGACGAGGACCCCCGCCCGAAGTCCGGCCTTACCGATTCTCTTCAACATCGATCTGCCTCCGACACTCCGACCGACACTCCGACTCAGTCCTGCGCGACCGCCGAGAACGAGAAGTCGCCGGTGCTGTCGCCGAAGCTCTCCATGTCCTCGAGGCCGAGCTTGTGCATCAGGCTCAGCATCACGTTGGCCATCGGCGTCCCGTCCGGCGCCTTGATGTGCATGTTGCCTTCGAGTTCGCCGCCGGCCTTCCCGACCACGAACAGCGGACAACGCTTGTGGTTGTGCAGGTTCGAGTCGCCCATCGGCGAGCCGTACAGGATCATGCTCTTGTCGAGCAGGTTCCCGTCGGGCTCCTCGATGCTGGCCAGCTTCTCGAGCAGGTACGGCATCATGCTCACGTGGTAGCGGTTGATCTTCTCGTAGTCGATCACCCGCTCCTCGCGGCCGCCGTGGTGCGAGGCGGGATGGAAGCCGGCGTCCACGCCGCTGCCCGGATACACGCGGCCCGACCCGTCGCGGCCCAGCTTGAACGAGAACACGCGCGTCAGGTCCGACTGGAAGGCCAGCGCCTGCAGGTCGAACATCAGATGGACATGCTCGGCGAAGTCATCCGGCACGCCCGGCGGCGCCTCGGGAATCTCGCGCGTCTCACCGCTCGTGTTGTACGCCTCGATGCGCTCGATGCGACGCTCGATCTCGCGGATGTTGTCGAGATACTGGTCCAGCCGCCGCTGGTCCGTGGCCCCCAGATCGCGCTTGAGGCCGCTGACCTCGCCCATGATCCAGTCGAGGATGCTGCGATCGGTGCGCCGGCGCCGGGCCCGGTCCTCGACC
>NZ_CANPWG010000075.1 GCF_947581915.1 Candidatus Palauibacter scopulicola | reverse complement strand
CACCTCGGGGACGACGAGCAAACCCAAGCTCGCCGTGCTCTCGCACACGAACCTGCTCAGCATGGCGGCGCAGTTGCAGGACGTGGACCCGATGGAGGCCGAGGACGAGTTCGTCTCGTTCCTCCCCCTCGCCTGGATCGGGGAGCAGATGATGACCGTCTCCCGCCACGTCCTGGTCGGTTTCCCGGTGAACTTCCCCGAGGAGCCGGGCACCGTACGCCAGGATCTGCGCGAGATCGGGCCGCGCGTGATGTTCTCGCCGCCCCGCATCTGGGAGAACCTCGTCTCCGAAGTGCAGGTGATGGTGGAGGACACGACGCCGCTCAAGCGCCGCGTTCAGGCGTGGGCCATGAGGGTCGGCGGGGAGGCGGCCGACGACGCGTTCGAAGGGCGGACGCCGGACGGCCCGGGGCGCTTCCGGCGCCGGATCGCGGAGGCGGTCGCCATGCGCCCGATCAAGAACCAGCTCGGCCTGACGCACCTGCGCGACGCCTACACGGGCGGGGCCGCGCTCGGGCCGGACGTGTTCCGCTTCTTCCACGCGCTGGGCGTGAACCTGAAGCAGATCTACGGGCAGACCGAGGTCGCCGGGATCTCGGTGCTGCACCGGGACGGGGACATCCGCTACCAGACGGTCGGGGAGCCGCTGCCCGGGATGGAGGTCCGGGTGGCGGGCGATGGGGAGATCCTGACCCGCGGTCCGGCCGTGTTCGAGGGGTACTTCGAGAACCCGGAGGCGACGCGCGAGACGCTCGTGGACGGCTGGTTGCACTCGGGCGACGCCGGATACTTCGACGAGGAGGGCCACCTCGTCGTCGTCGACCGGCTGAAGGACGTGATGTCGCTCGCGGACGGGACGACCTTCTCGCCCCAGTTCATCGAGAACCTGCTCAAGTTCAGCCCCTACGTGAGCGAAGCGGTCGTGTTCGGCGGCGAGCACCCGTACGTGGCCGGAATCATCGCGATCGACTTCGAGAACACGGGGCAGTGGGCGGAGCGGCGCCAGCTCGCGTACACGACTTTCACGGACCTGTCGCAGAAGCCCGAGGTCTACGATCTGGTGCGGGCGCACGTCGAGTCGGTGAACGGGGACGTGCCCGAGGCGGCCCGCGTGCGGCGCTTCCTCCTGCTGCACAAGGAACTGCACGCGGACGATGCCGAACTCACGCGGACCCGGAAGGTGCGGCGGCGCTTCGTGGCCGAGCGCTTCGAGTCCCTGATCGCGGCGCTGTACGGGGAGGAGGATTCCGTGACCGTGGAGATGGAGATCACGTACCAGGACGGGCGCACGGCCCGCGTGAAGCACGACCTGCGGATCGAGCGGCTCGATGGATCCGAGGGAGGGGCGTGACCATGGACCAGTTCCTGCAACTCACGGTGGCGGGCCTGGGCACGGGCATGATCTACGCGCTCGCCGCGGTGGGGTTCGTCATCATCTACAAGGCGAGCGACGTCATCAACTTCGCGCAGGGGGACCTCCTCCTGTTCGGGACCTATCTCATCTTCTTCTCCCTCGTCCAGATCGGGCTCCCGTGGACCGTTGGCGTCCTGCTGACGATGGTCGTGGCGGCGGGGATCGGCGTCGCGGTCGAGCGCACCGTGCTCCGGCCGCTGATCGGCGAGCCCATCATCTCGATGATCATGGTCACGATCGGCCTCTCGAGCGTGTTGCGCGCGATCGTGCACGCGATCTGGGGACCGCAGCCCCGCACCTTCCCGTCCTTTCTGCCCGAGGGCGAAGTGATGCTGGGATCGGCCGTCGTGAGCGCGGACCGGCTGGTGGCGATTCCGCTGGCGCTCGCGCTGCTCGCCGGACTCGCGCTCTTCTTCCGGCGCACGCGGAGCGGGATCGCCATGCGGGCCATCGCGGACGACCAACAGGCCGCCCTCAGCATGGGGATCAGCATCCCGCGCGTGTTCGCGACCGCGTGGGCGCTGGCGGCGGCTACGGCCGCGATCGGCGGGATCATGCTCGGCAACATCGTGGGCGTGACCCCGAACGTGGCGCAGATCGGCCTGCGCGTTTTCCCGGTCGTGATCCTCGGCGGACTCGACTCGATCCGCGGCGCCGTCGTCGGGGGCGCGATCATCGGGCTGCTTGAATTCTATGCGGGCGGCTACATCGGCCACGGGCTCAACCTCATCGTCCCGTACATCGTGCTGATCATCGTCCTCATGGTCCGCCCGTACGGACTCTTCGGAAAAGAAATCATCGAGCGCGTGTAGGCGCGCAGGCAGGCGAAGGGGAGAATCGCGTGGAGAGCGGCGTCTTTCACACGGACTATCGAACGGACATGGGGCTCCGGCGCGTGCCGGCGGAGCGCATCCGGCTCGGCCTGTTCGCGGCGGCGCTCCTCGTCTTCCCGTTCCTCGCGTCGCCCTACTGGCTCAACCTCGCGAACCAGATCGCGATCGCCACGATCGGCGCGCTGGGGCTCAACATCCTCGTCGGCTACACCGGTCAGGTCTCGCTGGGGCAGGGCGCGTTCATGGCCGTCGGGGCGTACACCTCCGCGCTGCTCACGCTGAGGCTGGGCCTGCCGTGGGGCGTGAGCATCGTGGCCGCGTGCTTCGCGACGGCGGCGGTGGGCGTCTTCTTCGGCCTCCCTTCGCTGCGGCTCAAGGGGCTCTACCTCGCGATCTCCACGCTCGCCGCCCAGGAGATCGTCGAGTGGGTCGTCACGCACTGGCCCGCGCTCACCGGCGGGGTCGAAGCCGTCGTCGTCCCGGCCCCGCGGCTCTTCGGGCAGCGGCTGAACACGGACTTCGGCTTCTACTGGCTCGGCATCGCCCTGGCCGGAGCCACGGCGCTGTTCACCGCGAACCTCTTCCGCTCCCGCATCGGCCGCTCCTTCGTCGCCGTCCGCGACCAGGACATCGCGGCGAGCGTGATCGGCGTGAACGTGTTCGGAACCAAGCTCCTCGCCTTCGCGACTTCGTCGTTCTTCGTGGGGCTCGCCGGCGCCCTCACGGCCTACTACCGCAACATCATCTCGTGGGAGCGCTTCACGCTCGAGACCAGCGTCCTCTACCTGGCCATGATCATCGTCGGAGGACTGGGGACGATCCGCGGCTCGCTGTTCGGGGCGGCGCTCATCACCCTCCTCCCCGCCACGATCGCGACGGTCGGGCGGGAACTGCAGGGGTCGGCGCCCGCGGTCGCGGCCCTCCTGCCCAGCGCGCAGCAGGCGGCGTTCGGACTCGTCATCATCCTCTTCCTGGTGTTCGAGCCCGAGGGCCTGTCCAAACTGTGGCGCAACGTGAAAGACTACTTCTACGTGTGGCCCTTCGCGTACCGCCGCGGAGAGGGCCGCTGATCGCTCCGAAGCCGGCAGAAATCCGGTACAGGAAGAGGTCTCGGGATATGCGCTCGACTCGATTCGCATTCACGACCGCCGCCGCGGGCGGTTTCATCCTGTCCGTCGCGCTCGCCGCGTGCGGGGGCTCGGGGGAGAGAGCGGAGAACGAGGTCCTGATCGCGGCCATCTTCGACCTCACGGGTCCGACGGCCGACGTGGGGCTCGACTACGCCGAGGGGGTGCA
>NZ_CANPWG010000074.1 GCF_947581915.1 Candidatus Palauibacter scopulicola | reverse complement strand
GCGCGGGCGCCCGCTCGCTGGCCCCCTGAGCAGCAGCCCGTGGCAAGAGCGCTGCTGCGCCGGTCCATCGCGGTCGTGTTCCTCGCCGCCTTGCTTCTCGCGCTCGGGCCGCCGCTTGCAGGCCAGGACGCGCGCGCGCGCTTCAGTCGGCATCTGGGCGCGGTCTACGCGGCGCGCACGCTTTCCGTCATCGAGGCCGGTGTGCAGGACGGTCTGCCCCGGGGTCTCCTCATCGACAAGGCCATGGAGGGCGTGGCGAAGGGGATGTCGCCGGAAGTCGTCCTCGCCGCCGTCGACGCGTTCGCCGCGGAGTTGCGGGACGCGGCGTCGGTCGTCGGTCCACGGGCGGAGCCGGTCGCGCTCGAGAAAGCCGCCGATGCCCTTCGCCGCGGCGTGGGGCGAGAGCTTCTGGTGCGGCTGGGGCGTGACCGCGCCGATTTTCCCCTCCTCATCGTCTCCCTCGAAGAGTTACTGGATGCCGGTGTGGAACTGCGTCTGGCCGAAGATCTCGTGCGTTACGCGGTGGCCGAGGAGTTGGACAGCGATGCGGTGCTGCGACTGCCCGCCAGCGTGAAGCTGCTCATTCGGGAGTGTGGCAATGGTCAGCCCGACTCCTGCTGGTCGCAGGCGAGCATCCGGGAGTGCGCCCGCGTGATGCCGACCCGGCCGTGTCCGACGCAGACGCTCGCGGACGCTGCGCGCTCGGCTGCGGAGCAGTTCCTCCTCGCCCGCTCCCCGCCTCCCGCCGCGCGATCGGTCACAGGCTAGCAACCTCCCCGGTCTCCGCCGTATACTCTCGGACTTTCCGGTGGCCGAGCCCGCCGACGCCCGGCAGCCCCCGGCAGAGCCCTGCGCCGGCTGCTGGCCCACGGATGTTGCCCACGGACGATGGAGACGGCCTTGGCAGCCAGAGTGACCGCGGCGGTCACGGGTACCGGGAGCTACCTGCCGCCTGACAGCATCGACAACTTCCAGCTTCTCGGCATGGGTACGCTGCGCGAATCGTTCGACGTCGGACAGGCGCGGTCCGCGCTCAGGGGTGTCGAGGGTGTCAACGGGTTGTCGGCCCCCGACGTCTTCGATCAGTGGGCGTACCAGCTGACCGGCATCAGGTCGCGCCGTCGAATCCCGCCGGGCAGCGATCTGACGACCGAGGACATGTGCGCCCGGGCGGGGCTCGCCGCGCTGGAGGCGGCCGGACGCGAGCCGGACGAGATCGACCAGCTCTACGTCGCGACCGTGTCGCCGTCCGACGAGGTTCCGAACAGCGCCTGTACCGTGGCGACGAAGATCGGAAATCCGCGGTTGGGGGGATTCTCGATCAACGCGGCCTGCGCCGGCTTCGTGTACGGCGTGGGGGCGGCCTGGTCGGCGATCGTCAGCGGCATGGCGGAGCGGGTCCTGGTGGTCTCGGGCGATGCCCTCACGCGGCTCGTGGACTACACGGACGTGCGGACGGCCGTGCTCTTCGGCGACGGGGCCGGAGCGGTCGTGCTCGAGCGGAGCGAAACGGATCACGGCGTACTCGGTCCGATGGCTGCGTCGGGCTGGTTCGCGCGCGACCCGCTGTTCCTTGTCGGGCAGAGCTGGCGCGACGACGGGGACCGGATCCCGCTGCTCCACATGGAGGGAGGGCCGCGGATCGTGCGCAACGCGATCGTCAAGATGGCCGAAGTGGGTGATCAGGCGCTTCGCAAGGCGGGTCTCGACTGGTCCGACGTGGATTTCGTGATTCCTCACCAGGCGAACGCCCGGATCACGCAGGGTCTCGAGCACAGGCTGGAACTTCCGAAGGGGCGCGTCGTCCACAACATCGTCGACTACGGTAACATGTCCGCCTCGACCGTCGCGGTGACGCTCGACGAAGTCGTTCGCGGAAAGCACGGGCCCGTGCCGGACCCGGCCACCATCGTCCTCACCTCGATCGGGGGCGGCTACACGATGGCGGCGGCGGTCGTCCGCATCTGACGGGCTTGCCGGCCCGGCCCGTCCACCCGCCCGGCGTCAGGCGGGACTCGCCCACTCCCTGAGCGGGATCACGTCGACCGGATCACCGGCGCCGATGGCGTCGGTCCCGACCGGGATCGCGAGCAGCCCGTCGGCCAGCATGGACCCCAGGTTGCCCGAGCCCTGCGCGCCGCTCAGGCGGGCCGTGAGGGCGCCCGACTCGGCGGATCCGACGAGCACGCGCAGGAACGAGAGCACGTGCCGGGGGCCGCGCAGGTCGTGGGCCGCGACGCACCGCAGCGGTCGCCGGCAGGGGCGCGCGAACCCCGCCATCTTGCGGATCGCCGGTCGCACGAGCGTCTCGTACGTGACGAGAGCCGAGGCCGGATTGCCCGGTACGCCCCAGAACGGCCGGCCGCCGAGCCGGCCGAAGACGGTGGCGCTGCCGGGGCGCATCCGCAGGCGCCAGAAGGCGCGTTCGAAACCGAGTTCGTCGAGCACCTGCTTCACGTAGTCGTGTTCCCCGACGCTCACGCCGGCCGCGGAGACGATCGCGTCGCAGGATTCGGCCCGCGCGAGACAGCGGTGCAGATCGCCGGGGTCGTCCCGGGCGATGCCGAGCGGCACCGGCTCCGCCCCGGAATCCGCGAGTTGGGCGGCAAGCGCGTACCCGTTCGAGTTCATGATCCGCCGCCCGGCCCGCACCTCCTCGAACTCATCGAAATCCGCGAGTTCGTCTCCGTTCGCGAGCACGCCGACGCGAGGTCGCCGGCCCACGTCCACCTGCTCGCAGCCGGCCGTCGCGAGCAGCGCCACCGCCGCCGCCCCGAGTTCCTCCCCGCGCTCCACCATCGTGTCGCCCGCCTGCACGTCCTCTCCGAGAAAACGGATGTGCCGCTCCCCGTCCGCGTCGTCGAAGATGCTCACGCGCCCGTCCGCGCCTCCGTCCGTGTGCTCCACGCGGACGACGCCCGTGGCGCCCTCCGGCACGGGCGCCCCCGTCATCACGCGCGCCACGGAGCCGGGCTCCAGCGGCCCGCGCGGAAAGGCGCCGGCCGGGATGTCGTCGGAGACCGGCAGGACCACGGGCCGTTCCGGGCTCGCACCGCGGACCTCGTCGATTCGCACGGCGAATCCGTCCATGGCGCTGTTGTCCCACGGCGGGTGCGGGGCGACGGCTTCCACGCCGCGTGCGAGGGAGCGGCCGAGGGCGGCGGAGAGCCGGACCTTCTCCGTCTCCAGCGGCGACACGGCGTCCAGCACGAGAGCGAGGGCCTCGTCAAAGGAGATCCAGTCCGCGTCGTTCATGCTTGGCCGCTGCGGGGGTTCGCCATGGGCCACCGCACTAGAAGTAGTACCAGATGGAGATGCTGAACTCCGGGTTGTGGCCCCACACGGAACCCTGCGGCGCCGGCGCTCCGGAAGCTTCGAACAGCTCCAGCGTGGTCCCGAAGAGGAATCCGTCCGGAGACGTCACGCGGACCAGGTAGTCGCGGACCTCGAAGCCGATCCCGATCGTCTCCGACGGGAAGATCTCGAAGCCCAGCCCCACGAAGATGTGCGGAGCGGTGGAGATGTCGTAGCGGAAGGGTTCAAGCGCCTGGTCGGCGAGGAACTCGGAGGCGCCCTCGTCGACCCCGAACACGAAGCCGCCGCCGATGAGCCCGTAGGGGTGGATCCCGTTCCACGTCCGCGCGCCGGTGAGGCCGATCTGCGCGCCGACATCGGCCCGCAGCCAGCCCGCGGCGACGGTGTCGACGACCATCGGCCCGGCCTCGTCGAGGACGTCCAGCGTCCATCGGTCCGCCGCCCCGTACGTGGCTCCAAGCTCGAGAGAAAGGGGACTCGATGCGCGGACGCGCATCCTGGCCCCGCCCACGGCGGTGGGTCCCTGCGCGAACTCGAGCCGCCCGCGGTTCCCCGCGTGGTGGCCCCCGAAGAGGCCGACGCGGAAGCCTTTCTCGCGCCAGCGATAGGGTGAATCGATGCGTTCCGCCTGCGCCTCGAGCGTCGCCGGAACGACGGCGAGCAGGGCGAGCGCGACGATGAGGATCAGTCTGTTTGACACCGTGTTGACGCGGAATCCATATCTTGGGTGAGTCGGATCTCGAACGGGAACGGCCCCGCCTCACGAGTCTCACGACGGGGTCGCGGCGCGAGGAATGTAGGTGGAGGACCGGGTCCTTACCAGAAAAACGTCTCGTCGCGGTCGCTTGCGACGCCGGCTTCTCCTGCCCGTCGTCCTGGCGTGTGCGTACGCGCCGCCCCCCGCCGCCGCGCAGGTGCGCGAAGTCGTCAGCGACGGCGACACGGTCGGTGTCGGAGCCGGCGTCCTGGCCGGCGTCTCGGCCGCCGCGCTGCGCGCGAACCCGGACGAGTACATTGGCACGCGCCTCCGCTGGACCGTCCGGTTCCTGTCGCTGGAGCGGGCCGAACCGGAGCGGATCGACTTCTACGAGGGGGAACCCTTCCTGCTCGCGCGCGCCCCCGATCCCGGGGACGGGCTGATCTACGTGGCCGTCCCGCCGGAACTGCTGGCGGAGGCGGAAGGACTCCGGCCCCTCCAGACCCTCGACATGCTCGTGAGGGTCCGGACGGGCCGGTCGGCGCTACTGAGGGTCCCCATACTGGATCTGCTCGCGCTCTACTGAGCCGGATTCCGTACCGGACCCCGGCAGCCCGTGGCTGCCACGGACTGCCGGGGGTCCGGTGGATGGGGGAGGTCTACCGGTTTCCCGGGTTCCCCTCGCTCTCGGCCTCGTTCAGGAAGGCCTCGGCTTCCATGAGGCCCGCGTGCGCGAGACCGCTCCACAAATCCGCGACCTTCGCGTAGGCCTCGGCGGCGAGGACCACGTCGCCGTTGGCGGCGTGCGCCCGGGCCAGGCCGAGGAGCGAACGCGGCCGGTTCGGCATGCGGAGCAGGGAGGTCTCGAACTTCTCGACCGCCTTGTCGGGCATCCCGAGTTCGAGCAGCATCTCGCCGTAGAGTTCATGGACGGGTTTCACCGGGCTCGCCGAACCGCGCGGCGGCGCCATGCTCATGACCTCCGCCTCCGCTTCGTCCATGAGGTCGATGGCCACGTCGGGATGTCCCATCGCCGCGTGCCGGAGCGCTCCGACCTGCTTGTGCATGACGTGGGTGTAGCCGTCGCCCTCCGACAGCTCCTTCAGGGCGGCCTCCGCCTCGGTGACGATCGCCTGGTCGCCCATGCGGTGGGCGCTGAGCCCCGTGGCCAGGAGTTCGTGCGCCCGGGAGTCCTCCGTGATCGGCTGCGTCTCCCACTGCTCGGTCTCGACGATGTAGCGCGCCTTGAGGAGAGAGACCGCGCCCTGCGCCCGCGCGATGCCGGCCGCGCCCCGCGCCCCGCCGGTCGTCGCGAAGCCCTCGTTGTCGACCATGTCCGCGAGGCGATCCATCCACAGCCGCGCCTTCTCGTAGTCGCCGCGCTGCAGGTCGCCGTACTGGCCCCAGTCGAGCGAGTGCACCGCGTCGCCCACCGCGTCGCCGGGTTGCCACAGCTCCTGCGCCACGTTGTAGGCCGACTGGTTGTTGCCGGACACTAGATCCCACATCCCGTGCTGGATGAAGATGTGCGTCGGCATGTGCCGCGCGTGGGAAACGGCCGGCGCGATGTCCGCGAACGCGTAGGCGGCGTCCAGCGCGAGCGGGGCCATGATCGGATTGTCGAAGGAGTGGATCGTGTAGTGCGCCGCGCCCGGGTGCATCGGGTTGTCGTTGAACAGCCGGAGCGCGATCGCCCCCGCCATCACGTTCCAGCGGTCGCTGAGGTCGCGCGTGGCGGCCGTCGCGCTCAGGAGCGACAGGGCGTAGAAAGCCGCGATCTCCGGGTCCTCCGGATAGGCCTCGTACAGGTCGCGCATCGCCTCCATGTACCCCACGCGCCGATCGACATGATCCTTTTCGCTCCACAGGATCTCGACCGCCTTCAGGAAGCCTTTCTCCCGATCCGTCGGTGCCTTCGCGAGGCGCTCGGCCGGGGTCGCGCCCAGCCTTTCCAGCGCCTTGCGCGGCTCGGTCGGGTCCATCTGCGACACGAGCGGGTGATTGTAGGCGAGCGACTCGCCCCAGTAGGCCATCGCGAAGTCGGGATCGAGTTCCTGCGCCGCGTGGAACTGCTCGCGCGCCTGCTTCCAGCCGAAGCTGTGCAGGATCGCCACGCCCCGGAGGAAGTGCTGCTGGGCCTCGCCCGTGGCGGAGGTCGGGAAGGTGATCGATCCGACCTCGTCGAACTGCGCCTCGACCTGCGCCGGAACCATCGACAGCATGGCGCCGAGGAGGAACGCCGGAAGCATCGGGAGCCATCTTTTCATCGTACTATCCCTCTCAGGTAGAAACGCCGGTCTGCCTTGTCCGGCATTGTGCTGAAGTTACGGTGTCAAAACCGGAAGCGGGCGGCAAGTCGTCACGCCGCGTCACGCCGCGCCGCCGCGTCTCGCGCCGCCTCACGCGTCCGGTAGTTCGTAGTCGATCGTCAGCGTGTGCGCTCCGTCGCCGTCGACGGCGATCTCGACCGAGCCCGTCAGTCCCTTCAGATCTCCGGTCGCCGAGCCCGGCACGACCTGTCCGCCCGTCCGTTCGCGGCCGTCCGCGCTCAGCCCCCAGTGCTGCATGACGAACGTCCCCTCCCGTCCGTCGAGCGCCCCGCGCACGACCTCGCGGGCGATGTAGCCCGCGCCCGCCGTGATATCCGCCACATCCGCCTGGCACATGAGGAGCCGGGCCTCGCTCTCGGCCACGAGGCCCCCCCCGAACCGCTTCAGCACGGTGGCGTGCGAGAGCGTCGGCCCCCCGGCGTCGGACTCGGGTTCGCCCTGGTCCCAGCCGGTGACCTCGAAGGAGGCGACCGCGCGCGCCATGCCGGGCTTCTCTGTTTGCCGCCGCCGTTGCTGCCGGGTCCTCTCTAGAGCTCCGCGACGGCGTTGGACAGGTTGTCGAGGGCGCGCTTCACGAGCGTGCGCGAGGTCGCGATGTTCATCCGCATGTGCTGCTCGCCGCCGGTCCCGTAGCTGGGCCCGTTGTTGAGATAGATGCGCGCGTTCTCGGCGAGCCAGCGCTGCAGGATGCTCTCCGGCGACACCGGCTGCGCGGCGGTCCGGTTCTCATGGTCCGCCTTCCCCTGTGCGTCGATGCGGTCCATCAGCCCGCCCATGTCGAGCCAAGCGAGGAAGGTGCCCTGCGCCTTCGTGTACTTCACGCCCGGCACGTTCTCGCGAATGTAGGCCTCGGTGAGGTCGTGGTTGCCGTCGAGGTAGACGAGAAGCTGGTCGAGCCATTCGTCCCCTTCGTTGTTGGCGGCGCGGGCGGCGACCATGCCGATCGTGCTCAGGTCGGCCCGCGTGTTCTGGCGCAGGCGCGTCATGAAGGAGGGGTTGGTCGAGAAGTACCAGGCGACCTTGTTGGCGGCGAGGCTGAAGGTCTTGCTGTTGGATTTGAAGGTGACGCTGTTGTCGACGAGCTTCGGATCGAGGCTGGCGAACGGGGTGTACTTCTGTCCCTTCGTCACGAAATCGCAGTGGATTTCGTCGGAGAGCACGGGCACGCCGTGCTCGAGACAGATCTCGCCCATGCGCGTCATGTCCTCCGCCGACCAGCAGTTTCCGGTCGGATTCTGGGGGTTGCACAGGATGAAGGCATGGACCCGCTGCACGCGGCGCTCGAAGTCGTCCCAGTCGATCTCGTAAACGCCGTCGACCACCTTCATCTCGCTATCCTCGGCGACGTTCCGCGCGAAGCGGAGGTCCGTGTAGAAGCCGTTGTAGGTGGGGGTCGTCATCAGGACCCGGCTGCCCGGAGGCGCGAAGGTGTGCAGTCCCGCGATGACGCCGGGGTGCACGCCGCTGGTCCAGACGATCGTCGACGGGTCGATGTCGAGGTCGTAGCGGCGCTGGTTCCAGGCCACGACCGCGTCGGTGTACGAACTGTCGCGGCTCAGGTAGCCCCAGTTCTCATGCGCGGCGCGCTCGGCGATCGCGTTGGTGATGCACGGTGCGGCGCGGAAGTCCATGTCGGCGATCCCCATGCCGACCTCGATCTCCGGGCCGAACTGCTCGATCGCGCGGTCCCACTTGATCGAATCGCTCCCGCGCCGGTCGTAGATCTCGTCGAAGTCGAAATCCTCGCGGCCCGCGCGGAGCCCGACCGGGGCGACATCGGGCGCGGCGACCTCGCTCGCGAGCGCCGAACGCGCGCCCACGGCGCCCAGGACGGCGGTGGCTCCCGTGCTCTTGAGAAACGCCCGACGGTTCAGACCGTGATTCCCCAGCATTTGCGCGCCCTCCTCGGAACTTTCCCTCGCGGCGGATCGACACCGCCAATCCGAATCAGGGTGGTCGAAACGTCCGGCCGTGGCAAGACGGAGGGGCGTCGGACGTCGCCCCCGGCGAGCTGTCAGGCGAGGCGTTCGAGACGGGCCGCGCTCTCGGAGACGCCGGCCTCGACGTCCGCCTTGCCATACAGGTCTCGCGCCTCGGTCCACAGCAGGCGCGCCTCATCAACTCCGTCCTGCGCCTCGCGCAGGATGGCCGCGGACCGCACGGCATTGGCCACGTCGAGCGGCGGGGCCGCCGGGTCCGCCCGGTAGACGGCCAGCGCTTCCGCGTAGCACCGCTCCGCCTTGTCGAGGTCGCCCATCTCCCGAAGGACATCCCCCAGGTGACGCGTGGTGTGGGCGTAGACGAGCGGGTCGTCCCCCTGACGGCAGAGGGGGACGGCTTCGAGGTAGAGCGCGACGGCCGCGCGCGCCTCCCCCCTGTCGCGCTCGACGTTCGCCTGCCCGTGAAGGGCCCGGGCGAGCGCGAGCGGATCGTCGCTGTGGCGGCCCAGCGCGACGGCCGCCTTCATGTGCCGCATCGCTTCATCCAGCCGGTCCTCGAGCCGCGCGGCCATCCCCTTCCGGATGATCGACTCGACGATGTCGCGGGTCGAGGGGTCGGTTTCCGGGGCGGTACTGTCGGGCATGGGCCTATCCTCCGCGCGGGACCGGAGCCGAGGAGTGGCCGCTCAGGATGCGCCAGCCTCCCGGCTCGTGGACCCACAGCATGGTCACCGCGCCCCCATAGCCGACCTCGGATCCGTCCTCTCCGCGAAGCGTGCTTTCGAACCGGGACCGGACCTGGGCGAGGCCGGGCGCCAGCGGCGCGATGTCTGTATCCGAGTACTCCGTCGTGAGCTGCGCCCCCGGACCGAGGTCCGCGAGGGCGGCGCGCACGTCGGCGGCCGACGCGTAGCGCAACTCCCCGTTCTCGTAGAAGCGGAACGCGGGGGAGTCCGAATAGAAGTCGCCCGCGGCCTCCCACGCCCCGGCGACCCCCATGGCCCGGAACTCCTCGAGCGTCGCCGACACGCTGTCGCGCATCGCCGCGGCATATTCTTCCGTCAACGGCGCGGGGGCCGATTGGCATCCGAAACCGAGCCAGATGGCGAGGCTGGCCAGATACACGCCTGGCGGCAGGCGGCGGTGACGCGAGTGCGGCTGAAGGCTCAATTGTCCTCCCGTGTCGGGGTGGTTCGATGGTGCGGCCGGGGTTGCGGGCCGCCGCAACGTAAATGTGCCGGGCGCGCCGCGCATGCCCGCTTGCGAAGGGTCGTCGGGGGGGTCCAGCTTTGAACCTTCGCCCATCCCCACCTCGTCCCCGGGAGTTCGATGATGAGGATCTTCCGCAGTCTTCCCGTCCTCTTCGCTCTGGCTCTGGTCCTGGCTCTGGCGTCGGCAGGCGCCGCGCCTCCGCCGCTGGCCGCTCAGGATGGGGAGGAGAAGGCCGGACTCGACCTCCCCCGGGGGTACATCCTGCCCGATGCGACGGTGCAGGAACTGTTCGCGACCGACCCCAACTACGCGACGCTGGACCACGTCAGTCCGGACGGGAACCACTTCGTCGTGCCGCTCTCCACGGAGCTTTCGACGCTGGCCGAGGTGGGGGAAGAGACGCTGCGGCTGGCGATGCTCGAGATCCGGGCGCGCACGGACCGCCCGTGGCACCTCGACATCTACGGCCTGTACGGCTTTCGATTCTACTCGCTGAGCGACCGCGCCTACATCGACGTGGACCTTCCCGAGGGGATCCACGTGAGCGACCTCATGTGGTCGCCGGACGGGTCGCGGCTCGCCTTTCTCGCGCACCTCGAGGAGCGGACGGAAGTCTGGATCGCCGACACGAGCGACGGCAGTGTGACGCCGGCCGGCGATGTCCATGTGATCAGCTCCATCGGGACCTCGTCTCGGGGCCAGGGATCGGCGCCTTCGCGCATGCTGCAGTGGACGCCCTCGGGCTCGATCCTCACCCTCGCGGCTCCGGCGGACCGCGGCTCGCCGCCGCCGGCTCCGGCGTTGCCCTCGGGCCCCACGATCCGGCACACGCGGGCGGAGGCCACGCCGACGCGCACGATGCCCTTCCTGCTCGAGGACGCGCACGGCGCGGACCTGTTCGAGTATTACACGCGCAGCCAGATCGTGGAGTTGACGCCCGGCCGGTCGCCGCGGACGGTCGGCGCGCCGGGCATGTACGAGTCGCTGTCGTCGAGTCCCGACGGGCGGCATGTGATCGCCACCCGCCTCGCGCGTCCCTTCTCCTACATCGCGAGCTACACCGGCTTCCCGCGCGTGACCGAGGTCATCGAGGTGGAGAGCGGCGACGTGCTCGCCACGCTGGAGGAACGCGAACTGCGTGAAAGCGCGCGCGGCGGCGGGCCGGGCGGCGGCGGATCGGGCGGGGACCCGCGCGACTGGACGTGGCGTCCGGATGGTAGCGGGATCGCCTATCTGCACCGCGCCGAGGCCGGGGAAGGCGATGCGGGCGAGACCGGGGCCGCGGCGGAGCGGGAAGGCGGGGACCGCCCCGACCGCATCATGCTGCTGCGCGCCCCGTTCGGCGACGGCGATGCGGAGGTCGTGGCGACGAGCGCTGACCGGATCTCGGGCGTCACCTACTCCGCGGACGGCCGGCACGCTTTCGCCGACGTACGGCGGGATGGCGACGCCGCCCTGGTACACTACGGGCTGGGGGATGGCGACCCGGAGGGACACACCCTCGTTCCGTTCCACGACCCTGGCGACGCCGTCGATTTGCCGGGCGACCTGCTCACGGCCCGTACCGGGAACGGGCTCGAGTACGCCTGGGTGTCGGCGGACGGGACGAGCGCCTACCTGCGCGGCGACGGGTGGAAGGAGGACTTCCGGCCGCAGCCCTTCGTCGACCGGCTGTCGATTCCTGATGGGGCCACCGAGCGCCTGTTCGAGGGGTCGCGGGACAGCTTCGACCGGCCGCTCGTCCCGCTCGACGCCGACCTCGAACGCCTGGTCGTGAGCCGGGAAGGGAAGAACACGTTCCCGGACAGCTACCTGTGGACCCGGGACGGGGGGATGGAGAACCTGACGCGGAACGTGGATCCGTTCCCGCAACTCACCGCCGCGCGCCGCATCGACTTCGAGTTCACGCGCCGCGACGGACTGGAGGTCCAGGGGCGGGTGTCGCTCCCGGTCGATTACGTCGAAGGCACCCGCGTGCCGGCCGTCTTCTGGACGTATCCCCGCGAGTACCGGAGCGAGGACGACTTCGACAACGCGACGATCCGCGCGCGCAACCACAACGCGTACACGAACCTGACGTGGCTGCGCTGGTCCGACATCTGGCTCACGCAGGGGTACGCGATCGTCTATCCCGACATCCCGATCGTCGGCGAGAACTACAACGACTACTACATCTCGAACATGGTCGACGGGATGTACGCCGCGATCCGCGCGGTCGACGCGCTCGGCGTCGTCGACATGGACCGGATCGGCCACGGCGGGCACAGCTACGGCGCCTTCGCGACCGCGAACTTCCTCGCGCACACGCCCTTCTTCAAGGCGGGGATCGCGGGGGACGGCGCCTACAACCGCTCCCTCACGCCGATGGGGTTCCAGGCCGAGCCGCGAGACATCTGGGAGGCGCCCCACGTGTACATGGAGATGTCGCCGTTCTTCAAGGCGGACCAGATCAACACGCCGCTCCTCCTCTACCACGGGGCGGATGACAACAACTCCGGCACCTATCCGATCCAGTCGAGGCGCATGATCCACGCGCTCACCGGGCTCGGGAAGACGGCGGCGCTGTTCGAATATCCCTTCGAGTCGCACACGCCGCGCGCGCTCGAGAACAACCTCGACATGTGGGCGCGCTGGATCGGCTGGTTCGACCGCTACGTAAAGGGCGCCGCCGGCGAGGGCGCGCACACGACGACGGACTTCGGTCGCGAGTAAGGCGGAGAATGCGGGAAGCGGCATGCCGGTGAAGCCGGTTCCGGCTGCGGTGGCGGGTCTGCTTGCGGGTCTCGTCGTGGGCGGCGCCGCCGGGATCGCACTCGGCGGAGGGCGCGGTGCGGCTTCAGGAGCGGACGGCGAGGCCGCGGACCTGCTGGCGAGCATGGCGGCGCGGCAGGACGAGCGGCTCGGGCGGTTGACGCGGGAGGCGGACGAATCGGCTCGACTGCAGCGCGAACTCGCGCTCGCGCTCTTCTACCGCTTGCAGGAGTTCCGGCGCTTCGGGCTCGAGGGACAGATCGTGACGTGGATCGTGCCGGGCGCGTCGGCGGGCTCGGGCGATCCGCTGGGCGGCTCGCTGGCTGGCGCCGTGCGCCTGCCCCAGTTGGCGGCGGACGCGGCGACGCGGGCGGAGTGGAGAGCGGTCTCCGAACGTCTCGCCTCGATCGGGGCCGAGGTGGACCCGACCGTGTTCTCCGCCTTCGAGGACGTGCTTGAGTTCGTCGAGGGGCGTCCCTGGCCGGAAGGCTCGGGGCTCGCGGCGGCGGCCGTCTCCGGCTGGGCGGATCCCGCGACGGTGGAGGCGTGGCTGTCCCTGAACCGGGCCCTCGTCGGCCGTGCGGATGCCATCCTCTCCGGATTCTGAGCGTCGCCCCCGCTTCATGACCCGCCCCGGCAGCTCGCGGCGAAAGTCCGCGTCGCACCCGTCTCGGGCCGCCGGGCCGCGGGTCGCCGGCCGTTGCGCCTCCAGCGCGCCGTCGGCCGCGGCCTGCCTGCTGCTGACGGCTTCGGTAGCCTGCGGCCCGGCGGACTTCTCCGCGCCCGCGCAGCCCGAGGCGTGGACGGAAGTACCGGGCGCCCGCTGGCGGCCCCTCGCAGTGGAGGGCGGCGGCGCCGGGTTCACCGCGGTGCCGCCCACCTGGTCCGGGCTCGACTTCGGCAACGCGCTCTCGGACGCGAGCTTCCTCGAGAACCAGATGCGGGGGAACGGCTCGGGGGTTGCGGCGGGCGACGTGAACGGGGATGGCCGGCCCGACCTCTACCTGGCCCGCCTCGAGGGCCCGAACGCCCTCTACATCAACCTCGGGGACTGGCGGTTCCGTGAGGCGGCGGCGGAGAGCGGGGTCGCCGCGGGGGACCGTTTCTCGACCGGCGCCACCTTCGTGGACGTGGACGGAGACGGTGACCTCGACCTCCTTCTCACCTCCATCGAGGGCCCGAAGTCCCTCTTCCTGAACGATGGGGCGGGGCGTTTCACGGAGGCGCCCGAAGCGGGACTGCTGGACTCGCGCGGGGGGATGTCGAGCGCGCTGGCCGACATCGACGGGGACGGGGATCTCGACCTCTACCTCACGCGCTACAAGAGCCGCTCCGTCCTCGATCTCTTTCCCGGGGACGAGGTCGCCTTCCCGAACACGGTGCGACGCGCGGGGCGGGAGTTCGAGGTCGTGGAGCGCTTCGCCGGCCACTACGAACTGGCGTGGCGGGCGGACGGCGTGGTGCGGCTCGAGAGGGGGGAGGCCGACGAACTCTACCTGAACGAGTTCAACGCGGGCGCGGGCGGCGCAGGCGGCGGCTTCCGGCACGTGCCGTTCTCCTCCGGCGCCTTCCTCGACGCCGACGGCGCGCCGCTGGAAGCCGCCCCGACCGAATGGGGGCTGGCGGCCCGGTTCGGGGATCTGGACGCCGACGGGGACCCGGACCTCTACGTCGCGAACGACCTGCACAGCCCCGACCGGCTGTGGATCAACCGGGGGGACGGGACCTTCCGCCCGCCGCCGCCCCACGCGCTGCCCACGACGAGCGCCTCCTCGATGGCGGTGGACTTCTCGGACGTCGACCGGGACGGGGACGCGGACGTGTTCGTGCTCGACATGCTGGCCCGCGACTCGCGGTCGAGGAAGACGCAGGACCCGGTGTCGCGCGTGGAGCACACGCCGCCCGGCGAGGCCGCCGGGGCGCAGCAGGTGAACCGCAACACGCTGCTGGCCAGCCGCGGGGACGGCACCTGGGCGGAGGTCGGGCGCCAGGCGGGGGTCGAGGCGTCCGGGTGGTCGTGGTCGGCGCTCTTCCTCGACGTGGACCTGGACGGGTTCGAGGACCTCCTCATCCCGAACGGCCACATCCGGGACCTGATGGACGCGGACACGCAGATCTCGATCCGCGAGGCCGGCCTCTCGGGCGAGCGCGAGTCCACCCTCCTGTACCGGCCGCTGCCGCTGTACAACGTGGCGTTCCGGAACCGGGGCGGGGCCGGGTTCGAGGAGGTGGGGCGGGCGTGGGGCGTGGCGCCGGAGCCGGATGTGTCGCACGGGGCGGCGCTGGCGGATTTCGACGGGGACGGAGACCTGGACGCGGTCGTGAACCGGCTCGACCGCCCGGCCCTGCTGCTGCGCAACGACGCCGCGGCGCCCCGGCTGGCGGTCCGCCTGCGGGGAGAGGCGCCGAACACGGCCGGAGTCGGGGCCACGGTGTGGCTCGAAGTCGAGGGTCTGCCGCGCCAGACGAAGGAGGTCGCGGCGGGCGGCGGATATCTCTCGGGTTCGGAGGCGCTCGTCTCGTTCGCCATGGGAGACGCCGCCCAGGGCACGCTGGGCGTGGATTGGCGCGGCGGGGGGCGGTCGGTGGTGCGCGTGGACGGCGCGGACCGGCTGTACGAGGTGTTGGAGGTGGAGGCGTCCGGCGTTGGGGCCGTCGCTCCGCCACCCTCCCCGGTCGCGGCACCGTGGTTCGAGCTGGACGAGCGTTTCGGGCCGATCCACGACGAGCCGCCGTTCGCCGAGGTGGCGCGGCAGCCGCTCCTCCCGCTGCGCCTGTCCCGCATGGGGCCGAGCGTGGCGTGGCACGACCTGGACGGCGACGGGGACCCAGACCTGCTGCTGGGCTCGGGCGCCGGCGCGGCGCCGGTGCTGTTCCGGAACGACGGGGGCACGCTCGTCCGCGTGACGCTGGCCGGGCCGCGGGCGCCGGTGGACCAGACCGCGGTGATCCCGCTCCCCGCGGGGGACACGGCGAGGGTGCTGCTCGGGCTGTCCAGCTACGAGGCGCCGCCGGCCGAGGTGGCGCAGGTGCCGGCCGTCGTGTCTGCGGAGTGGCCAGGGGACGCGATGACGGGCGTGGCGCTGACCCCCCTCAACCGCGGCGTGGCGCCAGGTTCAGCGGGGTCGGTGGGCCCGCTGGCCGCCGCCGACTACGACCTTGACGGACGGCTCGATCTCTTCGCGGGCGCGCGGGTCGTGCCGGGCGGCTACCCGCTCGCCGGGCCCTCCCGGGTGTTCCGGGGCCGTCCGGGCGGCGGCTTCGAGGAGGACCGGCGGGACGCGGCGGTCTTCGGGAGGCTGGGCATGGTGACCGGCGCCGTGTTCACGGACTACGACCTGGACGGCGACCCGGACCTCGCGCTCTCCATCGAGTGGGGCCCCGTGCGGCTGCTCCGGAACGACCGGGGGCGGTTCTCCGACGTCACGGAAGATGTGGGACTGAGCGAGCACCGCGGGCGCTGGAACGCCGTATCCGCGGGCGACTTCGACGGCGATGGGCGCCCGGACCTGGTGGCGGTCTCCTGGGGGGACAACACCGAATACCGCCCGACGCCCGGGACCCCGCTCGAACTCCATTTTGGCGACGTGGACCGCAACGGAACCCTCGACCTCGTGGAGGCGCAGCGGGACGAACGGCTCGGCGCGTCCGCGCCTCTGGGTGCGCTGGGCCGGCTCGCCGAGCACATCCCGCCGGTGGGCGGACGCGTGCCAACGCGCGCGGCCTACGCCGAGGCGGATGTCGGCGAGGCGCTGGGCGCGTGGCCGGAGGGTCGGCTGGAGGCGGCGGAACTGCGGCACATGGTGTTCCTGAACCGGGGCGACCGCTTCGAGGCGGCGCCGCTCCCGCGCGAGGCGCAGCAGGCCCCTTCGCTGGGCGTCCTGGTGGCGGACGCCAACGGAGACGGCCGCGAGGACCTGTTCCTGTCCCAGAACTTCTTCGCCACGGACGAAGACACGCCGCGCTACGACGCGGGGCGGGGGCTGTGGCTCGAGGGCGACGGGCGCGGCGGGTTCCGCCCGGTCCCGGGACAGGAGTCGGGGGTCGCCGCCTACGGAGACCAGCGCGGCGCCGCGGCCGCGGACATCGACGGCGACGGCCGCCTCGATTTCGTGCTCGGGATCAACGGAGGCGCGGCACGACTGTTTCGCGGCGCCGGAACGTCGCCCGGCCTGCGGGTCCGTGTCGCCGGGACGGCGGAGAACCGCCACGGAATCGGAGCCGTCCTGCGCGTGGTGTACGCCGACGGCCTCGGCCCCGCGCGCGAAGTGAGGGCCGGATCCGGGACCGGCTCCCACGACGACCCCGTGCAGATCCTCGGCCTCTCGGGCGATCCCGTGGCGATCGAGGTCCGGTGGCCCGGAGGCGCCGTCGAACGCGTCGAGATCACTCCGGGCGCCCGCGAGGTCACCGTCGGCCCGCCCTGACGCGGCACGCCGCCGAGAATCGCGGCGGGGGAGGTTGCCTCAGCCGGAGGGCGTGATCCTCGCGCGCACCACGTGCTGGACATCGAACGCGTCGGTGACGATGGCCCAGAACTCGTCACCGCGGACGATGGGTGGCATGAAGGGCAGGGCATTGAGCTCCGTGGAGGTCACCGTCCCGACGTAGGCGCCGTCCGCCGCAAAAACGTCCCAGGCCGGATCTCCGCTCGCCGAGGGGGTCCGGACCCAGATGTTGCCTTCGTCCGAGGTGAAGAGGTTGGCGATCGAGGGCTTGACGTCGGGGATCTTCGACCAATCGCGGTCGGTGTCCGCGCCCCGCTCGCGTAGTTGCTCCCGGATCCTCTCGATCGCGGCGTCGCGCTCTGCACGCGAGACAGGGATGTGAGGCTTCCGGGCCTCGACGATCAGCGTTGTGTCTCCGGCCAGGTGTTGCCGCCTGAAGCGATAGCCTGCCGGGTCCGCCTCGTGCACCCCGACCCAGACCGTCCCCTCGCGGTCGTAGTACCGGACACTGCGCGGAGAGTAGGGGACGCTCATGAAGCCGGAACTGCGCCCGTCACCGGACTGCCAGGCGAAGCCGGAAGGCCCGCCTCGGTCCCGTTGCTGTGCCGCCTCCCGGGCCGAGATCGCCCTGCTCCCATCGTCCGGCTCCGAAAACGACGCCACAGGCTCCATGTTCAGGTCGTAGACCTCGAAGCCTTGTCTTCGCCGGGTGGGACGAACGATGCGACCATCCGCGGTCATCGCTCCCTGGAAGACGTAGCTGTAGTAGGAGAAACGGTAAGGGAAGGAATCCACGAACCCCGCGACCGTAGCTGACGCGAGCGTGTTACGGATTCTTCTCGTGCTCCGCATGGTTCCGGTCATGTCATTCCTCGATGAAGTCCGGGGGATAAGACCGGCGAGTGGCGGTTTGGTTCCTTGTGGAGAAGGGGTGTGTCAGCCAGCGAGGGCGGGGCTGACCAAGGCGCGCAGGTCGGGGCGGTCCTGCGGATCGAGTTGGCGGAAGTGGTGGCGCAGTTCGAGGGCCGCGTTGATCGCGGCCCGCAGGTGATCCTCGGCTGACCACGGTTCGCCTCCGAGGACTCCCCTCAACCAGCCTTCCACGTCGGACCAGCGCCAGAACCGATACCGGTCGTGAGGGTTGTTGAGGGGTGCCGGGAATCCGCCCGGTCCGCGCTTTCCGTTCACCCACAGCCGGACGCACTCGCGCGAGCGCCCGATCCGGGCGGCAATTTCCGACATCGACACCAGGTCGGGGTCTGCAATCCGAACCACCCGGAGACCATCGACCGATTCGGCCTCGACGATCAACGTAAAGCTATGGATGGCCATTCTTTGCCTTTTCGATGTCCTTCTTCGGGTGTCTCCGGAGCCTGATCATGTCCCACGGTGTTGCGTCGTGTCAACGCCGTATCAACGGGGCGAAGGCGGTCAGCGTGGGGCGGTGCGGCGGGCGAGTCGGGCGTCCAGGCTGAGGCGGTCGTCATCGAACAGGATGAGGACGATGACGAGCAGGAGCGTGCGCGGGATGACGTGCGCGCTGAAGACGTAGAGCGGTTCGGCGAGCAGGTGTCCGAAGGTGACGAGGATGAGGACCCCGCCCAGCCCCAGGGCGGCGATCCGGCGCCGCCAGCCCACCAGCATCAGCGCCCCGCAGGCCAGTTCGATGAACGGGATCGCGACCCCGGCGGCCCACAGCGACCAGGCGGGGAGGAACGTGTCGGCGTAGGCCTCCACGAACAGGCCCCGCGCGTGCTGGACGGCTCCGAGTTCGAACACTTTCCAGAACCCGGCCATGAAGAAGATGAGGCCGAGGATGATCCGCGCCACGAACGCGGCCCAGCTCCTCGGCGCGAGCGCCTCTCCCGTGTCGGACTCCCGGTTCATGAGTCGAAAGTATCCGGCGTTGACCCTGTCGGCGACGCATCCCGGGGCTCTTGCATCCCGTTTCGAACCGCCTAGATTGGCCGGTCCGATTTTCGGTTTTTATTCGGTTTTCTTCGGGTTTGGAAAGGTCGCATGGACGCAGGTCGCGGGAGCCGGATGGCGCTCTGCCTCTGGTGGCCGGGATTCGAACTGGAACTGGAGCGGGTCCGGACGCCGTCGCTCGCGGACCGGCCGCTCGCGCTGCCCACGCTGGGGGACCGCCGCCGCATCGAGATGGGGTGCGCGCTCGCGGCCTCCTTCGGGGTCGAGCCGGGGATGATCGTCTCGCAGGCGATCGCGCTCTGTCCCTCGCTCGTCCTCTGCGAGCCGGATCCGGATTTTCACGACGCGGCGCGCGACCGGGTTCTGGAAGTCCTCCGCCGGTGGAGTCCGATCGTCGAGCGGTCGACCGAGCGGGGCCGGATGTTCGTGGGGGTCGATGGGCTCGAACGCCTGTACGGCCCCCCCGGGCGGCAGGTCGCGGGACTTCGGGCGCGGCTCGAAGCGCTGTCGCCGTGGCTCGCGTCGAGCGCGCGGATCGGCTGCGCGCCGGGAAAGTTCGCGGCCTGGGTCGCGGCGCGGGCCGCGGAGCCCGCCTGCCCGGCGGGTTCCGATCGGCCGGGCGCGGCCGTCTGCGTGGCGGCGGTCGACCTGGCCGCGTTTCTGGCGCCGCAGCCGGTCGATGTGCTGCCGGTGTCGCCGCGCATGGCCGGGCGGCTGAAGCGGCTCGGGGTCCGGCGGCTCGGGCAGCTCGTGCGCATGCCCGAGCCGGCGCTCGTGTCGCAGTTCGGGGCCGATGGGCGCCGGGCGCTCGCCTGGGCGCGGGGGACGCGCATCGACCATGTGCGGCCGGAGGCGCCGGCCCGGCCGATTCGCGTCGCGCTCGACTTCCCGAGCCCGATCGGACAGCTCGAACTGCTGCACGCCGCGCTCGACCGGCTCATCGCTCGCGCGCTCGAGCATCCGCGGCGGCGAGGCAAGAGCGTCCGCGGCCTCAGGGTGTCTGCGAGCCTCGAGGATGGCGGCTCCTGGTCGATTCGCGCGGTTGCCCGGGAACCCACGAGCGAGCCCGAACGGCTCGGGGCGTTCCTGCGCTCGCGGATCGCGCTCGACCGGCCCCGCCGCGCGGTCGAGACGCTGCGGCTCGAACTCTTCCGCTTCGGCCCGGCGAGCGCGCAGACGGGGCTCTTCGACCCGAAGGAGGGCGCGGCCCGCGTCCTCGGTTCGCTGGAGACGAAGGATGGCGAACTCCTGCCCGCGTTCCGCCGCGCGGCGCGCCTGCTGCGGTTGCGGCTGGGCGGCGCCGCGCTGTTCCGGGTGCTCGAACTGGAGCCGAACTCCCGAATCCCCGAGCGCCGGCACGCGCTCATGGAGATCGCGTAGCGGGCGTGGCGAGCCCCGGTGCGGCGCCGAAATCGCGGGGGCCGAAGCCGCCCGCGGGGAAGCTGCGCCCGCTCAACCGGCCGCGTCCGGTGCGGGTCCGGCTCGGCGGCGCCGGGGTGCCCGTGAGCCTCGAGATCCGGGGGCGCTGGCGCCGAATCGGCGACGTGGCCGACCAGTGGCGGATCGATGACGAGTGGTGGAGGGAACCGATCTCGCGCGCCTACTTCTCGATCGTGCTCGAGAACGGCGCCCACCTCACCGCGTACCACGATCTGATGCTGGATCGCTGGTTCCTGCAGCCGGAGTAGCCGCCGGTGGCCGACTACGTCGAACTGCACGCGCACTCGGCCTACTCCTTCCTCGATGGAGCGTCGCGGCCCGAGGAACTCGCGGCGCGGGCGCTCGAACTGGGCTATCCCGCGCTCGCGCTCACCGACCACGACGGGCTGTACGGCTCGATGGAGTTCGCGCAATTCGCCCGCGCCCACGGGCTGCAGCCGATCACCGGTGCCGAACTCACCCTCGCCTCGCCGTTTGCCGCCGCCGGAGACGTTCCCGCGGGAACGTCCGGAGGCCGCGCGCCAACGGAACGGGGGGCGGAAACGGGCGACTGCCACGTTACGGTGCTGGCGGAGAACGCGGCGGGGTACGCGAACCTGTGCCGGCTCATCACACAGGCGCATATGGAGAGTCCGCGAAGGGAGCCCCGGCTCGACCTCGCCGCGCTCCTCGAGCGGCCCGAGGGGCTCATCCTCCTCACGGGGTGCCGCCGGAGCCCCCTCCTCGCGGCGCTCGAACGGGGGACGGACGAGGCCGAGCGGCTGGCCGCCCGCCTGCGCGACGCCTTCGGCCCCGGCAACCTGTTCGTCGAGCTCCAGAACAACGCGGTCCACGGCGACCTCGCGCGCGGACGGGCGCTGGGCGCGCTGGCCGACCGGCTCCGCATCCCGGTCGTGGCCACGGGCAACGTCCACTACCACGTCGCCGACCGGCACCGTCTCCAGGACGTCATGGTCGCGATCCGGAACCGGACGACGGTCGACGACTCGCACGAGCTCCGCCGCCCCAACGCCTGCTTCCACCTCGCCTCGCCCCGCGAGATGGCGTGGCGCTTCGCGTCGCGGCCCGACGCGCTCCGCAACACGCGCGCGATCGCCGAGCGCTGCCGGGCGTTCGATCTCACCGCCGACCTCGGCTACCGCTTCCCCGACTTCAGGGGAAGCGGCTTCGCCCCCGCCATGCGCGTCCTGCACCACGCCTGCCGCGGGGCGTTCGAGATCCGCTATCCCCCCGGCAGCAGATACCGCCGCGAAGCCGAGGAGCGGCTCGCCTCCGAACTCGCGCTCGTCGACCGGCACGACCTGGCCGGGTTCTTCCTCGTCTATCACGACATCCTCGAACTGGCCCGGGAGGTCGCGCACCGCGTGCGGGGCGATTCGATGCCGCGCCAACTGCTTCCGCCGGGGCGCGGACGCGGATCCTCGGTCTCCTCCATCATCTGCTACCTGATCGGACTCTCCCACGTCGACCCGGTACGGACGAACCTCTTCCTCGGCCGGTTCCTGAACGACGCCATGGAGAGCGTCCCGGACATCGACATCGACTTTGCGCGCGATATCCGGGAAGAACTGATCCTCGCCGTCTACGAGCGCTACGGGTACGACCACGTCGGGCTCGTGTGCACCTTTCCCACCTACCGCACGCGCTCGATCGTGCGCGAACTGGGCAAGGCGCTCAGCCTGCCTGCCGGCGACGTGGAGAAGCTGGCCAAACTCGCCGAGCCGGGAGAGGACGGGTTCATGGCCGAACTCGAGCGCATCCCCGGCCTCGAAGCGCGCGCCAACTCGCGCATCTGGCGGGTCTTCGCCGAACTGGCCGGGGAGATCAGGGGGCTCCCGCGGCACATCTCCCAGCACGTGGGCGGGATGATCATCTCGAGCCGGCCGCTGGTGGAGATCGTCCCGCTCGAGCCCGCCGCGTGGGAGGGGCGCGTCCTCTGCCAGTGGGACAAGGACTCCTGCGACGACGCGCGCTTCATCAAGATCGACTTCCTCGCGCTCGGGATGCTGTCGCTCGTCGAGGAAGCGGTGGAGACGATTCATCTGCGCCACGGCGAGGTCCCCGATCTCTCCCGCATCGACTACGAGGATGAGGGGATCTACGACCGCATCTGTTCGGGAGACACGGTGGGGCTGTTCCAGGTCGAGAGCCGCGCGCAGATCCAGATGCTGCGGCGGGTGCGGCCCCGGAACCTGGCCGACCTCGCGGTCCAGGTCGCGATCGTGCGGCCGGGCCCGATCGTCGGCGGGGCGGTGAACCCCTACGTCCGGCGACGCGAGAAGCTGCGCAACGACCCGGACTACGTCGTCCCCTACGACCACCCCCTGCTCGAGGAGGCGCTCGGCGAGACTCTGGGCGTGATCATCTTCCAGGACCAGGTGCTGCAGGTGTGCCGGGCGCTCGCGGGCTTCAGCGACGGCCAGGCCGAGGGGCTGCGGCGCGCCATGAGCCGCAAGCGCTCGCGCGAGGCGCTGCTGGGGTACTGGACCGCGTTCCGGGACGGTGCGGCGGCGAAGGGGGTCGACGGCCCCACCGCGAAGAAAGTGTTCGAACAGGTCGTCGCGTTCTCGGAGTTCGGGTTCCCGAAGTCGCACGCGGTGGCGTTCGGGCTCCTCGCCTACCAGTCCGCCTGGCTCCGCGACCGCTACCCGCCCGAGTACTACGTCGGGCTCTTCAACAACCAGCCGATGGGTTTCTACTCGCTCGACGCGATCGGGCGCGATGCGCGCCGGCACGGGGTCGGCGTCCGGCTTCCGGACCTGAACGTCAGCGAGGTCGCCTGCACCGCCGAAGAGGGCGATGTCCGCATCGGCCTCGGCATGGTCCGCGACTGGGGGGCGGAGGCGGCCGAACTCGTCGTGGCCGAGCGCGGGAGGGACGGGCCGTTCGCGTCGCTGCCCGACTTCCTGCGCCGCACCCCGGCCGCGCTCAAGCGGGCCGCGATCGAGAACCTGATCTGGGTCGGCGGGCTCGACTCGCTGGGGATCGAACGCCGCGACCTGCTGTGGCAGACGGGGCTCTGGCTGGGTCCGGAGGCCGAGACGGAAACGGAACGCCGCCGCCGCGAACTGGCGACGGGCGCCGCGGGGCTGGGCGGAGACGCGCCGCCCCCCGTACGGGGCCGCCGAGGCGCCGGCCGCTCGGACCAGGGCCAGATCGAACTCTCGCTCGGCGATCCCTACGCGGATCTCCGCTTCGCGGGCACGCACGACATGGAGAAGCTGATCGCGGAGTACCGCCTCCTCTCCTTCGCCGCCTCACAGCACCACCCGTTCGCGCTCGTGGGCGACCACCTCCCCGAGCGCACCGTCTCCTCGTCCCGCTTCCCCGATCTTCCGAACCGGAGCGACGTGCGGGTGGCCGGAATCGTCGTGGCCCGCCAGCGCCCGCACACGGCCAACGGCTACATCTTCATCCTCATGGAGGACGAATTCGGGCCCGTCAACGCGATCGTGAGGCCCGAGGTGTACCGGGAATGCCGCGCCGCGATCCGCCTCGAACCCTTCCTCTACATCGACGGCACGCTCCAGAAGGACGGCGCGACGTACAACGTGCTCGCCGGGGGCGTGTACCCGCTGCGCCTGAGCCCCGAACTCCGCCCGGGCCGCGAGACGGTCCCCGCCGTTGAAGGTGAGGATGAGACGCCCTTCGCGTACCTGGAGGCGCTGAGACGCGACCCGCCCCCCACCATGAGTTGGGGCCGCGGCGGCGGCTGCCGTTGATGAAGGCGGCGCAATCGGCTGGCGACACTAGGTGCCCGGGGTGGCCTCGAGCGTTTCGAGCCAGCGGTAGCCGTAGGCCGGCACACCGGGTGATCCGGTCATGCCGTCGGAGAACATGTCGAACCGCTCGACGCGCAGGCGGTAGTCGACTTCGTGCCGGGGCTGGAAGCCCACGATCTCGCCGCGGTAGGGGGCGCCGTTGACGACCTTGCAGTACCCGGGATAGCCATCGTCGCACTCGACCCGGTGGCGGTCGATGGCGATCTCCTCCTCCGTGCCCGCCGCCCGCGTTCTCGAGACGACTTCACTCAGCACGTACCGGCCATCGGCGTACCGGTCGGCCTCAAGGGCGTAGTGGTAGCCGGCCTCGTACTCGAAGCCGGTGACGATGTCGTCGTACGGCGCGCCGTCCACCACCGGGCAGAAGTCGTCGCTCCGCGCGCACACCACCCGTGCCGGACCTACCGAAAGCGTGGCCGGCGTGGAGGGCGCCAGGGTCTTCTCCAGCTGCTCCAGCAGACGGTACGCATACTGCCCGGCATCCTGCGGCGGTTCGCTACCGCCCCAGGGATCGTATTTGCCGATGCGAAGCCGGTAGTCGTAGCCGGCCTCGTACTCGAATCCCTCGATTCCGTCGTAGAACAGTCCGCCGTTGACCACCATGCACGTCCGCACGCCCACGCCGTAACACTTGGCCAGCGCGGGGCCGACGGTCACCTCCACGACTTCCAGATATTCGGGCTCGCCCGGCCCCGAGGCATCGCCACAGCCGGCAACGACCAGGGCCGGCAGGAAGAAGAAAGCGTATCTGCTGGTGCGCATTGGAGCCCTCCTCGGCATGATGGCTGCCACCCCCGCGTCCCAGTTACATCGACCGGGCTCTGAGGGAGCGACCCCGTACGGTACCCCATCCGCCGCTCATGGGTTCTCCGCTGCGCGTCAAGAGCCCGCGCCGTCCGCCGCGTCGGTCCGGCCCGCCGCACCCCACGGGTGTATCATGTAGCGGGAGGCTGATCACCGCCGCGTACGGGGAGGCGCCGGAGATGAAAGGGCCACGACGAACTCTCGCCGCCGTCACCGCGGCGCACGCGGGAGCGGATCTCCTCCTCCTCGCCGGCGGTATCCTCGCCGAGAGTCTCCCCGCCGCCGCGCAGTCCGACGCCTCCCCGTCCCCGCCGGGGGCGGTGGTGTGCGTGGGAAGCGAACTGTCGACGCCGCGGACTCCGGATCCCGACCGCCGGTTCGGCTGGGAGGGCATCACCGTGGTCTATCGGTCCGACGTGGCCCTGGCCTACCGGGTCGGCGTCCGGCTCGAAGACCGGCAGCGCGTGGAACGGGCGCTGCGCTCGGAACTCGGCGACCACGCGGAAGCTTCGTGTGCCTGGTCGAACCGGGGGGACCGGCACGTGGCGATCATCGGCTACACGTCGTCGGTCCGTCTCGCCCCGACGTCGGATCCGGACGGCTCGGCGTTCGAGCGTATCGCCGTGGGGTTCGGGGCGAGCGCGGAGGCGGCCGAGACGAACGCGACGACCGGCAACGACCATTTCGCGAGGTACTACGACGGGGGCGGCTACGAAGTCGTCGCCCGCGAAAGCTGGGGCGCCGTGGGAGACGGCGCGGCGTCCGGAACGGCGGATCGGCCCCCGGAAGAGATGTTCGAGGCGTTCGAGACGTTCCGCGACTGCGCGTTCTGTCCGGAGATGGTCGTGGTGCCGCCGGGGACGTTCACGATGGGCTCGCCGGAGTCGGAGGAGTTCCGCGGAGCCGTCGAGGGTCCGCAGCATTCGGTGACGATAGGGGCTCCGTTCGCGGTGGGCGTGTACGAGGTCACGTTCGCGGAGTGGGACGCGTGCGTGCAGATGGGAGGGTGCCGCTACACGCCGGCCGACCGGCGCTGGGGCCGGGAACGTCGTCCGGTGCTGTACGTGAGTTGGGAGGATGCGCAGGCCTACGTGTTGTGGCTTTCCGGGCTGACGGGGCAGCCGTACCGGCTCCTGAGCGAGGCGGAGTGGGAATACGTGGCGCGGGCCGGAACGGTGACGGCCCGGCACTGGGGGAATGACGTATCGGACCTGTGCCGCTACGCGAACGGAGCCGGGGGCGGGCCCAGAGCCCGATCGTTCAGGGGTCTCCGGTTCAGTCGCGGGTCCGGCAGCGAGCCGCCGTGCAACGACGGGTACGGCGGGACGGCGCCGGTGGGGTCGTTCGCGCCGAACGCGTTCGGGTTGTACGACGTGCTGGGGAACGTGTCGGAATGGACGCAGGACTGCTGGAACGACAGCTACTCGGGCGCTCCGGCGGATGGAAGCGCCCGGGAGTCGGGAGACTGCGACCGCCGCGTCCTCCGCGGCGGTTCCTGGTTCATTGGCGCGTGGTTCCTCCGCTCCGCGAACCGGTCCAGGAATCTCCCCGACAGCCGGGACATGTACTACGGCTTCCGCGTGGCCCGATCGCTCCCCTGATTCGGCAGCCCCGGACCCGCCCGTGTATCATGTCCCGCCATGGAGGGGCATGAGAAGGGACGGGAACCGGCGGGCCGCGGGGAGCCCCGCATCGTGGACAAGCCCTGGGGGCGCGAGGTGTGGTACGCCCACACGGACCGCTACGCGGGGAAGGTTCTCGAAGTCGAAAAGGGGCACATCCTCTCGCTGCAGAAGCATCTCGTGAAGCACGAGACGATGCTGCTCCAGTCCGGGCGCATGCGCTTCACGCTCAACGATGCGGTCTTCGAGTGGCTCCCGGGCGAGGTCGTCTCGATCCCGCCCGGGAACGTGCACCGCATGGAGGCGCTCGAAGACAGCATCATCCTCGAGGTGAGCACGCCGGAACTGGACGACCTGGTGCGCCTCGAAGACCGCTACGGGCGGATCCGTTGAACCGCTCGATCCGGTTTGGACGTTCCCGCGGGAATGTCGGGCCCGCCACCCCGGACGCGCCCCGCTAACTCAGCGCGTCGAGGATTTCGTCATGGGTCGGGTGCCGGCCGGTGGCGGCCTTCGGTTCGTACTTCGGCTTCCGGCACGTTTGCCGTTGACCCTGTGCGGCACAATGGGGTATCTACGGGCATGAAAAACAAGCCTGCGCAGAAGTCGGACCTCGGGCCCCTGATCCGCGAGATCGAATCGCGACTCCCGGACGCGCCCGGCGAAGCGGTCCGGGGTCTATCCCGCCGTCTCTTCAGCCGCGGCTATGCCCACATCGCGGATGGACGCCCGGTCCGCGCGCTGGCCGACGATGTCGCCGCCCTCTATCGCCTCGTGGCCGGCGCCGACGACGGCGAAATCGCGATCCGACTCGCCTGGGACGAGGACGATCCGTCGCGCGGCGTGCTCCAGACGGTGATGGAGGACCGGCCCTTCATCGTCGACACGCTTCGCGAGTACCTCCACTCGGCGGGGCTCGACCTGCCGCTCCTTCTGCACCCGGTCGTCGTCGTGGACCGGGACGTGTCCGGCCGTGTACTCGACATCCGCGACCACTCCGCCGACGGCACACGCGTGTCCGTCGTCCACATCGTGCTCGACGACGCCCACCACGCGGAGGTCCGGGACACGCTGGAAGCCGAAGTGCGGCGGCGCCTCGAACTCGTGAGAGCCGTCACCGGGGACTTCTCCCCCATGATCGAGCGGGTGAAGACGCTCGTCGGCGAACTCGACGACAAGCGGCGGGAGACACCGTGGCGCAGCACCGAGTTCGAGGAGATCCAGGACCTCCTCCGGTGGCTCGTGGACCCCGGGTTCGTCTTCCTCGGCTATCGCGCCTACCGCATCGAGACGGACGATGCCGGCCGCGACTGGATCCACGTCGACGAGGGGAGCGGGCTCGGGATCCTCAGGGACGACGACACGTCGAAGTACCACGAACCCCGGCCGCTGGACGAACTCCCCGCGTACCTCCGTGCCCGCGTGCTGGGCGGCCCGCTTCTCATCATCTCCAAGACCAACGCCCAGAGTCCGATCCGGCGCAACGTCCGCATGGATTACGTGGGGATCAAACGTCTGCGCCCGGACGGGACGGTGTACGGCGAGCACCGGTTCCTCGGCCTGTTCACCGCGAAGGCGTTCTCGCAGGACGCCTCCTCCATCCCGATCCTGCGCCGCAAGCTGCGCGAGATCCTCCAACTGGAAGCCGCGCCCCCCGGATCGCACGACTACAACGTCATCCTGGGGACGTTCAACTCGATGCCGAAGGAGGAACTGTTCCTCGCCTCGGTGGAGGAGATCCGCTCGGTCATCGACGCGGTGATGGCGACCGGAGGCGGGGACGACGTGCGGGTCACGGCGCGTCCCGACCAGCTCGGCCGCGGCGTCCAGATCCTCGTCATCCTCCCCAGGACCCATTTCTCGGGGCAGGTGCGAAGGCGGCTGCAGGCGGCGCTGATCGAGGCCTACCGGGGGACGCTCCTCAACTACCATCTCGCGCTGGGTCAGGGCGACCAGGCGCGCCTTCACTTCTACCTCGCTCACGACCCGGACGAGGTGGGGTCGGTCGACCTCGACGCCGTCCAGGCCCAGGTCCGCTCGATCGTGCGCACCTGGGAGGAGCGCCTCGAGGACGCGCTCGATGCCGTCCACGGTCCCACGCGAGGCCACGAACTCGCGACGCATGTCGTGCGTTTCTCGACCGGCTACCAGGCGGCGATGGACATCGACACCGCGGTCGAGGATGTGGCCTGTCTCGCCCGGCTGGCCGAGACGGGCGAGAGCCAGGTGCTGCTCAAACGGTCCCCGGGAGAGACGGACGGGCGACACTATCATCTGCGGTTGTACGCCCGGAAGGGCCACTACGTCCTCAGCGACGTGATCCCCACGCTCGAGAACCTGGGGCTCCGGGTGCTCGACTCGCTCCGCTTCACGATCCAGCTCAAGGACGAGACGCCCGACGCCACGGAAGAGACGTTCGCGGCGCGCGTCCAGTCCTTCGAAGCCGAAGCGCGGCGTGCCGGCGACCTCGACATCGCGGCGGCGCAGGACCGCATCGGCGACATGCTGCGGGCGATCCGTGCGGGGGTGGCGGAAGATGACCGGCTGAACGAACTCATCGTGACGGCCGGTCTCACATGGCGCGAGGTATCGGTCCTCCGGGCCTACGCGGGGTACACGTTCCGCATCGGCGCCGTTGCCGCTCCCACGGGCGGCCAGTTTCCGCTCACGGCGTACCCCGACATCGCACGCTGCATCTTCCGGGCCTTCGAGGTGCGCTTCGATCCGGAGGCGCAGGAGGGGGCGGACGTCGCGATGCGGCGTCTGAAGCGCGAGTTCACGCGAGGACTGGCTTCGGTACGGGGGATCGAGGACGACCGGACGCTGCGGCGGATGATGGAACTCGTCCATGCCACCGTGCGCACGAACCACTACCGGGGCGACCTGCGCCGTTCGCCGCTTCTCGCGCTCAAGATCTCGAGCCGCTCCGTCGACTTCATTCCGGAGCCGAAGCCGAAACACGAGGTCTACCTGCGCGGCCCTCGCACCGAGGCCGCCCACCTGCGCATGGACGACGTGGCGCGCGGCGGGATCAGGTGGAGCGACCGCTACGGCGATTTCCGGGTGGAGGTGCTCGGACTCGTGAAGACGCAGCGGGTGAAGAACGCCGTCATCGTGCCCGGCGGCGCGAAGGGCGCCTTCATCGTGAAGGGTCTGCCGGAGGATCGCGAGGCGCGGCTCGC
The DNA here is from genome assembly GCF_947581915.1 of Candidatus Palauibacter scopulicola. Taxonomy (NCBI): domain Bacteria; kingdom Pseudomonadati; phylum Gemmatimonadota; class Gemmatimonadia; order Candidatus Palauibacterales; family Candidatus Palauibacteraceae; genus Candidatus Palauibacter; species Candidatus Palauibacter scopulicola. Next base: position 31,075 of record NZ_CANPWG010000074.1, on the reverse strand, counting down.
GGCCGGGTTGGACAGCTACCGGGACTTCATTCGCGGCCTGCTGGAAGTCTCGGACGACGTCGTCGATGGCGAGGTGACGCGACCCCGGGGGATGGTGATCCACGATGGACCCGACCCGTACCTCGTCGTCGCCGCGGACAAGGGAACGGCGAAGAACTCGGATACGGCCAACGAACTCGCGGCGGAAGCGGGCTTCTGGCTCGATGACGCCTTCGCCTCCGGCGGATCGCAGGGGTACGACCACAAGAAGGAGGGGATCACGGCCCGCGGCGCGTGGGAGTGCGTGAAGCGCCACTTCCGGGAAGCGGACATCGACTACGAGAACGAACCCTTCACGGCGGTCGGCATCGGGGACATGAGCGGCGACGTGTTCGGCAACGGGATGCTGCTCAGTAAGCAGATCCAGCTCGTCGCCGCCTTCGATCACCGGGACATCTTCCTCGATCCGAATCCGGAGCCGAAGGCAGCGTGGGAGGAACGGAAGCGGCTGTTCGGTCTCCCGGCTTCGTCGTGGGCCGACTACGACGCCGAACTCCTGAGCGAGGGGGGCGGCGTCTACGACCGTACGGAGAAGCAGATCCGCCTGTCGCCGCAGATCCGCGAGCGCCTCGCCATCGATCGCGAGGAGATGAACGGAAACGAGTTGATTCGCGCGATCCTGTCGGCGCCGGTCGACCTCCTCTGGAACGGCGGCATCGGCACGTACGTGAAGGCGAGCTCGGAGCGTCACGCCGATGTCGGCGACCCGAGCGGCGATCCCACGCGGGTCGATGCGACGGCCATTCAGGCGCGTGTCGTGGGGGAGGGCGGCAATCTCGGCTTCACGCAGGGCGCGCGGGTGGAATACGCGCTCCGCGGGGGCAGCATAAACACCGATGCCGTGGACAACTCCGCCGGGGTCGACATGTCCGACCACGAGGTCAACCTGAAGATCCTGCTGGGCGCCCCGCTGTCGCGCGGCGGGATCGACTACGGGGCCCGAAACGACCTGCTCCGCGAATGTACGGACGAGGTCGCGTGGAAGGTCCTCCGCAACACGTACAGCCAGAGCCTCGCCATCAGCCTCGACTACATCCGGGCACGGCGCGCCCCCGCGACGTTTCGCGAGGTGATCCAGCGCTTCGAGCGGGAGGGGATTCTGGATCCGGCTCTCGAATACCTGCCGGCGGGGGAGGATCTCATCGAGCGGGAGAACCTCGGGGCGCACCTGACGAGGCCGGAACTCGCCACCGTGATGGCCTACTCGAAGCTTCACCTCAAGCATGCGCTCACCGAATCGAGCGTGTCCCGCGACCCGGCCATGATGGAACTCGTGGAGGACTACTTCCCGTTCGGGGCGCTGAAGGAGGTCGAAACGTCGGACCTCGAAGAGCACCGGCTGCGCCCGAACATATCGAGCATGCTGCTGACGAACCGCTACGTGGACCGCATGGGCGCCACGAGCCACATCCGGCTCATGGAGGAGACCGGCCGCGCCGCCGCGACCGTTGCCCGCACCTGGTACGTCGCGTCCCGGATCGCGGACGCCGAGGATCTGTACGAGCGGCTGCGCGTCGCGGATGTCCGGATGCGGAGCGGGGCGCAGAACGAGTGCTACCTCGCGATGGCGGACGCTTTGACGCGCGCGACGCGGTGGCTCCTGGAGCGGACCGACCCCGCGGAGCCGATCAGCGAGGCGATCGAGTGGCTGCACGACCCCGTGCGGGCCGTCCGCGAGGCCCTGCCGGAACTGCTCACCGCGGAGCGGCTGGAACGTTTCGAGTCCACTTGCTCGCTGCACGAGATGGACGGACTCGATCCGGAGGGCGCGGCGCGACTCACAACCTTCCGCTACGTGGACGAACTGCTGCCGATTGCCAGCCTCATCCGGGAGACGGGCGCCGGCACGCGCGAGGTCGGCGCCGTGTACTTCGGCCTCGCCGAGGAGATCGACTTTCCGTGGCTGCGGGGCCGCATCTACTCGCTGGCCGCGGACGATCCGTGGGACCAGAGGGCTGCGCGCATCCTCGTCACGCGACTCGAACTGGCGCGTTCGCGCATGGCGGCGCAAATCATCGCCCACGCCGACGCGTCAACGACGGAAGAGGCGATGCGATCCTTCCGCCGCCGGAACGCGGTGGGGTTGAGCCGGATTCGGAATGTGATCGTCGACGTCCGGAGCGGCGGTGTGGGGCTTCCCGGACTCGTCGTGGCCGTGGACGCCGTCAACGACCCGGGGATCCTGGAACCCCCGGATCGCTGATCGGCTCAGGCAGCGGCGATTGGCTGCCCGGGACTGCTAGTAGTTGATGTACTGCTCGAGTTCCCACTCGGAGACCGACGCGACGTAGTCGCTCCACTCGGCCTTCTTGCGGCTCACGAACTGCTCGAAGATGTGGTCGCCGAGGGCGTCCTTCATGACTTCGTTCGCCTCGAGTTCCTCCACGGCCTCGCCGAGGTTGGCCGGCAGCACCTCGAGCCCGATCCTCGCCCGCTCCTCGTCCGACAGCTGCCACACGTTCGTGTCGAGCGGCGGGCCGGGATCGATCTTGTTTGCGATGCCGTCGAGGCCGGCGGCGAGCTGGACGGCCGTCGCCAGGTAGCCGTTGCAGGACGGGTCGGGCATGCGGAACTCGAGCCGCGTGCCAACGCCCCGCTGCTCCGGAATGCGGATCATCGGCGAACGGTTCCGCTGCGACCACGCGATGGAGATCGGGGCTTCGTAGCCGGGCACGAGCCGCTTGTAGCTGTTCACGATCGGGTTGGTGACCGCCGCGATGGCTCGCGCGTGCTTCTTGAGGCCGCCGATGTAGTGGAGCATGACGTCGGTCAGCTCGTAGTCGGCGTTCGCGTCGTGGAAGATGTTCTTCCCGTCCTTGAACAGCGACTGGTGCGTGTGCATGCCCGAGCCGTTCGCGCCGAAGATCGGCTTCGGCATGAACGTCGCGTGGAGCCCGTGCGCGAGCGCGACGTTGCGGACGATGAACTTGAAGGTCATGAGATCGTCGGCCGTCCGCAGCGCCTCGGCGTACTTGTAGTCGATCTCGTGCTGGCCTTCGGCGACCTCGTGGTGCGCGGCCTCGATATCGAGGCCCATCGCCTCCATGCCGGTCACCATCTCCCGCCGCGCCCGCTCGGCGAGATCCGACGGCGTGAGGTCGAAGTACCCCCCATCGTCGTGCGTGACGAAGTTGCAGCTACCGTCCTCGTTCGTCTTGAAGAGGAAGAATTCGGCCTCGACGGCGGAGTACATCGTGTAGCCCATCGACTCCGCTCTGGCGACGACGCGCTTGAGCGCCGCTCGCGGGCAGCCGCCGAACGGCTTGTTGTACGGGCGCCGGACGTCGCAGTACATCTGGGCCACCCGGGCGTCCGGGTTCCCCCACGGCAAGACCCGGAACGTGTCGAGATCCGGCCGGAGGAGCATGTCGCTCTCCTCGATGCGGACGTAGCCGGCGATCGACGAGCCGTCGAACATGACCTTGGCGTCGAACCCGTCTTCGAGCTTGCTCGCCGGGACCTCGACGTTCTTCGCGAAACCGTTGATGTCGATGAAGATGAGACGAAGGAAACGGACGTTCAGTTCCTCGCAGAGCTTCAGGATCGCGTCCCGGTCGCCCGAGGCGACGGTGCTCCCGTAGTCATCGTATTGAACGTGCGAGGAATGTTCACTGGGTGCCGCAAAAACGGCGTCGGACATGGTGCGACCTCCGGGTCACTTGGGGCGTACTGGAGAGGGGGGTTCGTACGTTCGGTTCCGCGCCGGGCGGTCGGGCACGACCCGCGATGTCGCGGGGCACTATGGGGGGCGAATCGACCATCGTCAACCTTGCCGCTCGAACCGCGGCAGGGCTTTTCCCACGAACTACGAGGGCCAGCTCCACTGCCGGACGGATTCGGGTGCCCGGGAGCATGCCACGGCGCCCGTGAAGCCCTCGCCGGGGAAGAGGTCCATCAGCCACCAGGAGCGCCCGTCGAGTTCGCCGCGAATCGTGTCGACGCGGCCCAGCGGACGCGACAGGCCGAGTCCGGCCGCCTTGAGGATCGCCTCCTTTCGGGCCCAGATGCGGAAGAACTCCGGCCTGGCCGCCGCCGTCTCCCAGTCGGACCGGAGGCGCCATTCTTCGGGGGATAGATGGTCGCGGGCGAGCGGCCCCGGGTAGCTGAGCGGCCGGATGCGTTCGATGTCGACGCCGATCTCGCCGAACTGGCCCACCGCGCAGAGCGCGAGGCCGCCCGAGTGGCTGAGATTGAAGAAGAACGGGATCTCGACGCCGGCCCCGTCGTCCGCTCGGGCCGACACCAGGCGGGGCTTTCCGTGCTCTCCGTACTCCAGCGCCAACTCTCCGGGCGGGACGCGCAAGTACTCGGAGAGGAGACGCCGCAGCGCGATGCGGGCGCGGCGGAACCGGGCGCGCGCCTTCGCGTTGACGAGCCGTTCGGCGCGGGCCCGCTCGTCCGGACTCAGGATGGCGCGGCCGCCGGCCTCGCCACGGGCGGAGAGGTCGATTCTCCACACGTGAAGGCCGGACCCCGGTAGTCCCGGAGGACGGGCGCGCGCAGGCCAGTCCCCGCTGTTCAGAGGGCGGCGTACCAGTCGAGCGTGGACCGAAGGCCTTCGAGGAGCGTCCAGCGCGGTTCGTATCCCAGCTGTTCCCGGGCTTTCGAGACATCCGCATAGGAATGCCGTACATCACCGGTCCGGAAGCCCTCGTACACGGGTTCCGCGCCTCCCACATCCGGCCGCTTCTCCGCGAGCCCCGACCGGATGAGGGCGAACAGCTCGTTCAGCGTCGTCGGATCGCCCGCGGCGACGTTGTAGACGCCGAGCGCCGTCTCCGCTCCCGTCGTGGCGGCGAGCAGGTTCGCCTGTACCACGTTGTCGATGTAGCAGTAGTCCCGGGTCGTCTTCCCGTCCCCATAGATCCGGCACGGCTCTCCCGCCAGCATCCGCAGGGCCCAGCGCGGTATGACGGCGGCGTACGGCCCTTCGGGATCCTGCCTCTTGCCGAAAACGTTGAAATAGCGGAGTCCGACGATCTCGAGGTGGTAGCTGCGGCGGTACATTTCCGCGTACAGCTCGTTGACGCGCTTCGTGGCCGCATACGGGGACGCCGGGTTCCCGATGCGGGCTTCCACCTTCGGAAGGTAGGGCGAGTCCCCGTACACCGAGCTCGAGGAGGCGTAAACGAGGCGGGAGACGCCGGCGTCGCGGGCCGCGTCCAGCACGTTGATGAACCCCTCGACATTGCGGGCATACGCCTCCTGCGGCTCCTTGACCGATCGGGGCACCGAACCCAGCGCGGCCTGGTGCAACACGATGTCGACACCGCGGCAGGCCTCGACGGCGGCGTCGGCCTCGACGATGTCCCCTTGCACGAACCGGCAGCGGTCCGCGGGGGCGCCCGCGGCCGCTACGGCGTCGTCGATGTTGCGGCGGTGTCCGGTCGAGAGGTCGTCGAGCGCCACGACCTCCTGTCTCAGCGTCAGGAGCCGCTCGACGAGGTGGGATCCGATGAAGCCGGCGCCCCCCGTGACCAGCCACCGTCGAGGGGCCGCCGCGAGTGCTTCGCAGGCGAGATGATAGGCGGTTTTCACGCGCAACATGTTATGCTTCGGGCGGCGGAAGGCGGAACCCCTCCTTGAAACCTGCCCCCTGTCGGGCGGAGTATGAGGGGAGCCGGCGCAGAAACGCAGGGCGAGTGCGGGCGACCACGAAGTCGGAAAGGCGCGATGGCCGAAGAAGGCATGAACGAGATCCTGAGGAAGAAGATCTGGAGGAAGCTCCAGGCTCTCCCCGAGGACAAGCAGTACGAGGTCGTCGATTTCATCGACTATCTCGCATCGAAGTACGCGTCCCGGCCGGCGGCCGGCGCGGACCCGTTCCAGCACTTCGCCGAATCCGTCCACCGGGGGTTGCGGAGGACGCGGGCCTCGACGACCGCGGTCAAGGGAACGATGAAGGTGCTCGGTGCGGCCGACCGCGTGATCGACTCGTTCCGCGAAGCCGGGCGCGGATTCCTCGCCGAACTCGAGGCCGGCAGCCCCGAACCGGAACCCCGGGAGGATCGTCCGCCGCCCGAGACGCGCGAGATCGTCGTCGACCCCTAGACCCAAGCCGCCGTCGCGGCGGTCTCCCCCGGCCGCCGGCTCGTTTGACGCCGCGCGGGCCGGCGCCTACGATGGCGCATGGAAGCTCCCGTGCCGCGCTCCAGCCGCGAAGCGCTCACCTTTGACGACGTTCTGCTCGCGCCCGGGCACGCGCTCGTCCATCCGGCGGACGTCGACGTCTCCACCCGCCTGACCCGGCGCATCCGACTCCAGATTCCGCTGCTCTCCGCCGCCATGGACACGGTGACGGAGTACCGCATGGCGATCGCTCTCGCGCGCGAGGGCGGGATCGGCATCATCCACAAGAACATGTCGATCGAAGCCCAGGCGCAGCAGGTCGACCGGGTGAAACGGTCCGAGAGCGGGATGATTCTGAACCCGATCACGCTCGGACCCGACGCCACGCTGAGCGAGGCCCGCAGGCGAATGAGGGATTTCTCGATCAGCGGGGTCCCGATCGTGGGCGATGACGGCGCGCTCGTCGGGATTCTCACCAACCGCGACCTCGTGTTCGAGACGGACCTCTCGCGGCCGGTGCGGGACGTGATGACGAGCGAGAACCTCGTGACCGCGCCCGCCGGGACGTCGCTCGAGGAGGCCGAGGAGATTCTCCGCCGCCACAAGATCGAAAAACTCCCCGTCGTGGGGGAGGATGGGCGGCTCGCCGGGCTCATCACGGTCAAGGACATCTTCAAGCGGCGGCAGTTTCCCCACGCGACGAAGGATGGGCACGGACGGCTCCGGGTGGGGGCGGCCGTGGGGGCGAGCCGGAGTGAACTCGGGCGGGCGCGGGAACTCTCGAAGGCCGGAGTGGACGTCATCGTCGTCGACACCGCGCACGGACACTCCGAGGGCGTTCTCCAGGCCGTCGCCCGCGTGCGGGAAGCGTTGCCCGACATCGATCTCATTGCCGGAAATGTCGCGACCCGCGAGGGGGCGGCGGCGCTCGTCGAGCGGGGCGTGGATGCGGTCAAGGTCGGCGTGGGGCCGGGATCCATCTGCACGACGCGCGTCGTCACGGGCGTCGGCGTGCCTCAGGTCACGGCGATCGAGGACAGCGTGGCGGGGGCGGAGGGCCGCGTGCCGGTGATCGGGGACGGCGGCATCAAGTATTCCGGCGACCTCGTGAAGGCGATCGCGGCGGGGGCGGAGACGTGCATGCTCGGGTCGATGTTCGCGGGCACCGACGAGAGCCCCGGGGAGACCTTCCTCCTCGAGGGCCGGCGGTTCAAGGTCATTCGCGGCATGGGCTCGCTCGCGGCCATGCAGGCCGGCTCGGCGGACCGGTACTTCCAGGAGGGATCGGCCGCCCAGAAACTGGTCCCCGAGGGGATCGAAGGCCGGGTGCCCTACAAGGGGCCGGTATCGGACACCGTGTTCCAGCTCGTCGGCGGCCTTCGCAGCGGCATGGGCTACTGTGGCGCCGCCACCATCGACGAACTCCGGCGCGATGCCCGCTTCCTCCGCATCACGTCCGGCGGACTTCGCGAATCCCACCCGCACGACGTCGTAATCACGCGCGAAGCTCCGAATTACCACGTCTAAAACCGGATCAATTCTCGACACCGCATATCGCGTTCGGTACCATGTATCCGCGTGTTGTCCGGTCCTGCTTCCGGAGCGACGCCCTGGTGGGGCGGAGGGGCCTGGGGGGGGTTAGTTGTGGTGCCGAGAGGGGATTTTACCGCCCGATGACCAATCGATCGTCAGGAAGCCGCTTCCGCGCGCGCCTTCACTGGGCCGGTCCGGTGCTCGGGGCGCTCGTGCTGCACGGTTGCGCGTTCACGCAGCGTACGGTCGACCGGGGCCCGGTCCCGGCGACCGCGAACGTCGAGCCGGGGGCGGTCGAGGCCGGCCGGGCGGACCCGTCCGAAGCGACCCCGGAACCGGCAGACGCCGCCGCGCCGGCGCCGGACGACGAGTGGATGCCGGAGGACCCGCTCGTGCCGGATCCCGTAGACGAAACGGGTGCCGGGCCGACCGCGGCGGAGATCGACCGGGCCGTCCGCGAGATGCTCGGCGGCGACCCCCTGGGATTGGTCCACGACGGAGAGGATCCGCGCGTCTTCAAGCTCGAGATGAACGAGCGCGTCCAATCGTGGGTCCACTACTTCCAGACCGTCATCGGCGAGCGCTTCGCGAACTACCTCGGCCGCAAGACGCGCTACGAGCCCATGATCCGCCGGAAGCTCCGCGAGGCGGGGCTGCCGCAGGACCTCATCTACCTCGCGCTCATCGAGAGCGGGATGAACCCGAACGCGTACAGCCGCGCGAGCGCGGTGGGCCTCTGGCAGTTCATCGCGGGTACGGGACGCCAGTACGGCCTCGAGATCTCCTACTGGATCGACGAACGAAGGGATCCGGAGAAGGCCACGGACGCCGCGGTTCGGCACCTCAAGGACCTGTACGACGAGTTCGGCTCCTGGTACCTCGCGGCGGCGGGCTACAACGGGGGGCCGAACCGGGTCCGCCGCGGGCTTCGCACCGTGCCGGGCGCGACGTTCTGGGATCTCGCCGACCGCCGTCTGCTGCGGCGCGAGACGCGGGACTACGTGCCGAAGATCATCGCGGCGGCCATGATCGGACACGATCCCGCCCGTTACGGGTTCCCGGATCCGGAGCGGGAGACGATGCCGGAGTACGTGAAGGTGCGCGTGCCCGACGCGACGAGCTTCGACGTCCTGGCCGAGGTCGCCGGGACCGACGAGGCGACGATCAACCTCCTCAACCCCGAGTTTCCGCGCGACGTGACCCCTCCGCACCGCGAGGTCGAGGTACGGGTCCCGGTCGAGGGCGCGGCCCGGTTCGCGGCGCGGTATGCGGCCGTGCCGGAGGATGAGCGGGTGACCTGGACGTTCCACACGGTCCAGCGCGGTCACACGCTGGGGTGGATCGGACAGCAGTACGGGGTGTCGGTGGCGGCGCTGCGCGCGGCGAACGGCAACGTGAATCCGCGTCGCCTGCAGATCGGCCAGCAACTCGTGGTTCCCCGCTCGGCGCGGGCCTCCGGCGCATCGATTGCGCGGAGTTCGAGCGCCCGTCCGATCTCCGCGCGGACGAATGCCGAGGGGACGACCGTCGTCACGGTGCAGCGCGGGCAGACGCTGGGCGTGATCGCACAGCGTTACGGCGTGTCGGTGGCGGCGTTGCGGGCCGCGAACGGCAACGTGAATCCGCGTCGCCTGCAGGTCGGCCAGGAGCTGCTGGTGCCGCGGGCCGGGCGCGCCGGAACGGCGTCCGCCGGGGCCGCGAGCGACGGCGCCGGGCCTGTGACGATCGTGGTCCGGCCCGGCGACTCGCTATGGCTGATCGCCCGCCGACATTCGGTATCGACGCGCGAGCTCATCGAGTGGAATCGCCTCTCCTCGACCCGGATCCACCCCGGCGATCGGCTTGAGATCCGGCGCTGAACGTTCGCGCGGCGGGCCGGAGAGCGGATAGAGGACCGCCCCGCTCGGCTCCACGGGCTCGCCGGCCCCCTTCGGCAGTCCGTTACGCGTGTCGACGACGATCCGCGCCTGCTCGAGCACGAGACCGTAGTCCACCTGCGGGTGATCCGTGATGACGACCGTCGCGTGACTCGATGCGAGCAACTCCGGCGTCAGGGGCTGCGATTCGAGATCTCCGCCCTCGAGCGCCAGTCGCGGTACGAACGGATCGTGGTATGAGACCTCGGAGCCCTGCCGGCGCAGAAGCTCGATGACGTCGAGCGCCGGACTCTCGCGGACATCGCCGACGCCCGGCTTGTAGGCGACGCCCAGCAGCAGGACCGAGCTGCCGTTCAGCGGCAGTCGATGCCGGTTGAGCGCCTGCGCGACGCGGTCCACGACGTAGCGCGGCATCTCCGCGTTGACCTCGGCGGCGAGTTCAATGAAGCGGGTCCGGTACTGGAGCGTCCGCATCTTCCAGGCGAGGTACTGCGGGTCGATCGGGAGGCAGTGGCCGCCCAGGCCGGGGCCGGGCGTGAAACGCATGAAGCCGTATGGTTTCGTCGCCGCGGCCTCTACGACCTCGCCGATGTCGATCCCCAGACGATCCGCGATGACCGCCATCTCGTTCACGAGACCGATGTTCACCGCACGGAAGGTGTTCTCCAGCAGCTTCGTGAGTTCCGCGACCTCCGGTGACGAAACGCTCACGACCTCGTCGATGACCCGTTCGTACAGACCGGCGGCGAGTTCGCGACATGCGGCGGTCAGTCCGCCCACGACCTTCGCCGTGTTCGTGAACGTGTAGGTGGGATTACCCGGGTCGACGCGCTCGGGGCTGAAGGCGAGGAAGAACTCCTCCCCCACGTTAAGTCCGCCCTGTTCGAGTTCCGGCTGCAGGAGTTCCCGGGTCGTGCCCGGCCAGGTGGTTGACTCGAGGACGATGAGCTGGCCGGGCTGGAGGCCGGCCCGGATGTGCCCGAGCGCGTCGAGAATGTGGGAAACGTCCGGGTCTCCGGTCTTCCCGAGCGGCGTGGGAACGCAGATGATGACGGCGTCCATCTCCGCGAGACGTCCGAAGTCCGTCGTCGCATCGAGAAGGCCGCTCTCGACGACGGCGGCGACGGCCCGCGCCGGAACATCGCCGATGTGGGAATCGCCCCGCCGCACCCGCCGCACGACACGCTCGTCGATGTCGAACCCCAGCGTCCGGAAGCCGGCTCCGGAAAACGCCGTGACGACGGGAAGACCGACATAGCCCAGCCCGAGCACGCCCACCCGGGCTTCGCCCGACTCGATCTTCTTCCGTAGCGCCTCTCTGTGGTTCACCGCGTCCCCCGTATCCGCGTCACTCCGCGTCCACCGTCCAGGCGCCGGATCGTCCGCCGCGCTTCTCGAGGAGTCGAATCGGCCCCAGCGCCATGCCCCGGTCGATCGCCTTGCACATGTCGTACAGGGCAAGCAGGCCCGCGGCGACGCCGGCCATCGCCTCCATCTCGACGCCCGTGCGCCACTCCGCCGAGGCCCGCACGCTGAGCCGGTAGCCGGGCGGCGTCTCCTCCGCTTCGAGGTCGACGTCGACCGCGTCGAGCGGGATCGGATGGCAGAGCGGCACGAGCGTGGACGCCGCCTTGGCTCCCTGGATCGCCGCGAGACGGGCCACGGCGAGCGCCTCTCCCTTCTCGATCTCGCCCGCCTGGATGGCATCGAGCGTTGCCCGGCGCATTCGGATCCGGCCCTCGGCCACGGCCACGCGTCGGGTGAGCGGCTTCTCCCCCACGTCGACCATTCGCACCCGGCCGTCCGGGTCCAGATGTGTGAGTCCGTCCACGAAGCTGCCTCCCGTCACAGACTTCTGAGTACCCCCGCAAACTGCGGTGTTCCCGCCGTTCGGCCAGTGGAGCGGCCGGCGAAGGCCGCGCTCATCCCCTCGAGCAGGAGGGCCGTCGTCGCCTGCGGATTCAGGTTGCGGCCCACCCCTTCCACCGCCGCATCGACGGCCCCGAGGGCTTCGAGGACCGCTCCCTCCGCGGGGCCTCCGACGGTTCCCCGGGCGTCGCGGCTTCCCGCTCCGACGGACTTCTTCGTGCGCCCCGGATCGAGTGCCGCGTCGGCGGCTCCCGCGGCGACGCAGAGCATGTCCCGCAGGCGGATGCGCAGCGCCTCGAGCGCAGGCTCCAACTCCCCGCGCGCGCCACGGGCGGAGTAGCGGGACGCGGCGCGGTAGCGTGCCTGCGGGGTGCCGTCGAGGGCGGCGGCCAGCAGACCGTCCGCGGCGGCCTCCGATTCGCCGGCTTCGGCGTCGACGAGCGTGCGGGCCCGGTAGACGGCGCCGCCGGCCCGCCGCGCCACCCCGCGCGCCCGGTCGTCATCGTCAACGCCGAGGTGTTCCGCCACGTAGGCCGCCACGCGTTCGGTCGGCAGCGGCGCCACGCGGAGCGGCACCGTGCGGGACCGGATCGTCGGCAGAAGCGCGTCCGGGCGGCTGCTCGTGAGCACGATGTAGGCGAAGGGTGGCGGTTCCTCCAGGAGCTTGAGGAAGGCGTTCGCCGCCTCGGGGCTGGCACTCTGCGGCACCATCCGTTCCGCGTCCTCGATCACGAATACGGACCTGCGCGTCATCGCGGGTCGCCGCGATGCCTGGTCCCGGATATTCTCCACGGCGGCCACATAGAGCCCCGTGACCGCGTCCGGGTCCAGCCGCGCGTGGAGATCCTCCCGCAGGAGCGCGAGACGCTCGTGTCGCTGCGTCTCGATGGCCTCTCTCAACTTCGCCCGCGAGGCGGCTCGCTTCGGGCGCGGCATCGGGAAGTGGAAGTGGATGTCCGGGTGCTCGAGCCGCGCCGCCATGCGACAGCTCCGGCACGCTTCGCAGGGTCCATCCCCGGTCTCGACCGCCTCGCACTGGAGCGCGCGCGCGAGCCACAGGGCCAGCGTCCGCTTGCCGACGCCCTCCGGGCCGTGGACGAGGAGCGACTGCGGCAGTCTCCGGCCCGCGACGGCCCCGGCCAGGCGCCGCAGGAGGTCTTCCTGTCCCCACGGACGCTCGCCGTTCATGGGCGGCCCCGCAGCCACCGGACCGGATCCACCGCGCGGGGCCCCACCGCCCCCGGCTCGTAGATCTGGAACTCGATGTGCGGCCGGGTGGCGTCCCCGCCCACGTGTCCGATCGGCTGTCCCTCGCCGACCGGCTGTCCCTCGCGCACGCTGACGTCGCGGAGCTTCTGATAGGACGAGTAGAAGCCTCCTCCGTGATCGAGGATCACCGTATGTCCCGAGGCGCGTGCCGCCACGGAAGCGACGGTGCCGCGGTCCACCGCGTTCACGGGCGTGCCGCGCGGGGCCGCGATGCCGATCCCTTCGCGCGGGATCGTCGTGCGTCCTTCCCGCTCGGGCCCGAAGCGCCACAGGAGCTCGCCCTCGACCGGCCAGGCGAGGCGACCGAGATCCCCGGTCGTCAGCGATGAGACGGACGCCGACCCCGCCGCGCGTTCCGCCGCGCGGCGTCGTTCTTCCAGGCCTCCGATGAGCGCGCGAAGCTCGGCCTCTTCCGTCGCCAGCCGGGCCAGCGTCGACTGCGCCTCGTCGCGTCGGTCGGCGAAGCGGCGCAACCGCTCCTGCCGCTCCCACTCCAGCCTCTCGAGCTCGTCGTATTCCCGGAGGTGCTCCGCCCGTACGCCGGCGATTCGGTCGCCTTCCCGGCTCAACCCGCCGCGCTGCTCCACGAGCCTGCCTTCGAGTTCCCTCACGTCCTCCAGGAGCATGCGGTCGAAGACGGCGACATCGCGAAGGTACCGGTAGCGATTGAGCAGGTCCGAGAAGGACCTCGAGGAGAGGAGCACCTCGACGGTGCGGAGGGGGCCGCGCTTGTAGATGTCGCGGAGCCGCGCCCTCAGCACGACCCGGCGCGCCGTGAGTTCGTCGCGCGTGAGCAGCATCTCGCGCGTCATGGCCGTGAGCCGGTCGGAGAGCGCGAGCACTTGAACGTCGAACTCGGCCATGAGGCTCGCCGACGCGTCGATCTGGCGTTCGATGTTCACGAGTTCGGCCGAGTCGCCGCTGACCTGCCCGGCGATCCCCGCGAGTTCCCGGCGCAGCCGCTGCCGCTCCTCGCGGATGACCTCCAGCCGCGCCTGGCTCTCGTCGAGGCGGCGCCGCACATCCGGCGACTCCTGCGCGATCGCGGAAGCCGGCGCGGTCCACGCCGGGATCGTCGCGACGGCGACGCTCACGGCCGCAACGATCCGCGCCTTCCACGCGCGGCATTGCACGCCCCCGCCCGGACTAGGATGGGCCATACACCCGTCCCACTTCACGGTGCACGGAGAAGGCGGCGGCGAGCAGGCCGAGCGCGGCGGCGGCGGCGACGCCCGCCGCGGTCCAGGAATGCGGGAGCCACGCGAGAGATTCGACGGCCGCGAAACGCGCGGGGAAGACGGCGTACGCGAGCCGCGTGACGCCGAGCGCGAGCAGCCCGCCCGCGAGCCCCGTCACCGCCCCTTCGAGGAGGAAGGGCCGCTGGATGTAGCCTTCCCGCGCGCCCACGATCTGCATGATCTCGATCTCTTCGCCGCGCGCGAGGACGGCCATGCGCACCGTCGTGACGATCAGGAGCACGGCGACCAGCGCGAACCCGCCGCCCAGGGCGAGGGCGATCCCCGCCGCCGCGCTCCGCAGCGTGAAGAGCCGCTCCACCCACTCGTCTCCGAAGCGCGCCTCTTCGATGAACGGATACGCCGCGAGCGCGCCCGCCGTCTCCGACACCGTCTCCGGCGTGCGGAAGCCCTCCCGCAACCTGAGGTGAAACGAGGCGGGAAGCGGGTTCACCCGCAGTTCCCCGTAGACGTCGGAGAACTCCACGAGATCGCGCCGGGCCCGTTCCAGCGCCTCGTCCTTCGAGACGTAGCGCACCGACTCCACCGCAGGGAGCGCCTCCAACTCCCGCCGGGCGGCCCGCACCTGTTCCGGACCGGCGTCGTCAAGCAGGTACCCGACGACCTCCACGCGGCGTTCCACGTCGCCGATCGCCCCTCCGACATTGTGCGCGACGAGCCCGAAGAGACCGAGGATCACGAGGCTGAGCCCCACCGCTCCGGTGGAAAGGGCGCACAGCAGGGGGGTGCGCCGAAAGCCGGCGATCGCCTCGCGCACGGCTCTCACGCGGCGGAATCGCGGACGAGTCGCCCGTCCTCCAGTTCAAGTTGGCGGATCCCGGCGTGCCGGCGCACGAAATCCGCGTCGTGTGTCGCCATGAGCACGGCCGTGCCGAGGCGGTTCAGCATCCGGAACAACTCGAACACCCCCCCGGCGGCGTCGGGATCGAGGTTGCCCGTGGGCTCGTCCGCGAGGAGGATCCGCGGTTCGGTGGCGAGCGCGCGCGCCACCGCGACGCGCTGCTGCTCCCCGCCGGAGAGTTCCGAGGGTCTCGAGCGGGCGCGGGCCGCGAGCCCGACCTGGCTCAGCAGCCGCTGGACGCGCCCGGCGATCTCGCGCCGCGGCGTCCCGATGACCTCGAGCGCGAAGGCCACGTTTTCCGCCGCCGTCAGCCGTTCCAGCAGCTTGAAGTCCTGGAACACGAACCCCACGCGCCGCCGCAGCGCGGGGATGTCCCGGCGGCGGACCCGCCTCGAGTTGTAGCGCGAGACCTGCACCTCGCCCTCGGTCGGCCGGGTCTGGAAGTGGATCAGTTCGAGCACCGTCGACTTGCCGGCCCCCGACGGTCCCGTGAGGAAGGCGAACTCCCCCTTCCGGAGACGGAACGAAACCCCCCGCAGTGCGTCTCCGGAGCGCGGATAGGCCTTCGAGACATCCCTCAGCCAGATCATGTCGCGACGGCCCGCGCCGCGCAGAACCGGGCGCAGAGGTCGATCGCGGCCCGCATCGCCCCCGGGTCCGCGACCCCGCGGCCCGCGATATCCATGGCCGTGCCGTGATCCGGAGAAGTGCGCGGGAAGGGAAGCCCGGCCGTCACGTTCACGCCTTCGTTCATCGCGATCGTCTTCAGCACGGCGAGGCCCACATCGTGGTAGGGCGTCACGACGAGATCCGCCTCTCCCGAGAGCGCCTTCAGGAAGACGGTGTCTCCGGGGAAGACGCCGAGGATGTCGAGCGCGGGGTCGCCCGCGAGCCGGGCGAGCGCCGGCGCGAACACCTCGATCTCCTCGTCGCCGAACAGTCCGCCTTCGCCCGCGTGCGGATTGAGACCCGCGAAGGCGACACGGGGCCGTTCGATCCCCCACCAGACGCGCAGGGCTTCGATCGCGATCCCGGATCGGCGCGCGAAGAGGTCCGCGTCGAGCACCGAGGGGACGTCGCGCAGGGGAAGGTGCGCGGTGAGGAGCGCCAGGCGCAGGGATCCTCCGAGGGGCGTGCGCTCGGCGGACATCATCATCGTGACCTCGTGCGCTCCGGCCAACTCCTGGAGGAACTCCGTATGCCCCGGGTGCGCGTACCCCGCGGCCCGCAGGGCGGTCTTGCTGATCGGAGCCGTGACGATCCCGTCGATCTCCCCCGTCCGCGCCATCGCGACGGCCCGTTCGATGGCCCGCGCCGAGAGCAGGCCCGCGAGCCCCTCGCCGCCCGCGGGGTCCCAGTCTCCCACCGTCTCCCGGGGCACTCCCTCGAGTCGGTCCTCCACCTCGCCGAGCGACCGCGGCCCCACGAGGACCGCTTCGATCCCGTCCCGGGCCGAGAACGAGGAGAGCGCCGCCGCGGTCACCTCCGGCCCGACCCCGCGCGGATCCCCCAGCGTGATCCCGAGGCGCGGCATGTGGGTCATCCTCCTCAGAATCTCACATCGATATAGGTGTTGGAACGCACTTCCTGGAGGATGATGTCGATCTGCTTGCGGGTTCGGAGGCTCTGCCGGATCTGGTCCCGCACGTCGTTGAGCTCGATCGGACCCTCGGGACGGAACTGCAGGACGTGGACGAGCCCGAACTCGGTGGGACCGCCGCGCTCCATCGGCAGCGGCCCGTACACCGTGCCGGGCGTCGGGGCGGTGAGTCCGGATTCGGCGCCCGCACCCGTGAACTGGCTGACCAGGCTCGCGAGCGAGACGTCGTCGAAGCGGATCGCCTCGTCGGCCACCCGTCCGCGGAACAGGGCCACGAGCCGTTCCGGGTCGGTGCCCGCCCGCAGGCTGTCCGCGACCTGGATCGCGAGCGTCCGGGCCTCCTCGATGTCTTCCTCCGTGATCTCGGGGCGCAGGAGGATGTGACGCAGAAAGCGCTCCGCCCCGCGCTGGCGCTCGATCTTGATGAAGTGGAGCCCGAACTGCGTCTGCACCGGCCCCACCGTCTGGCCGGGGCGCGCCCCCCAGGCGGCGTCGCCGAAGGGCTTCACGAGCAGTTCCCGGTTCATCCAGCCCAACTCGCCGCCCTGCTCCCGGGTACCGTCGTCGTCGGAATGGCGGCGGGCGAGGACCGAGAACTCCTCGTCGTTCGCGAAATCGTTCTGCACGCGAATGGTGCGCGCCAGAACGCTGTCCCGCGCGTCTCCGCTCGGATTCGGCGTGACCACGAGCCGGTTGAACGAGACGAGCGCCGGGCGGGGCGGCTGGTTCTGCGCGAACTCCTCGAAGGCGGCTTCGACCTCTTCCTCGCTCACGATGACCGGCGGCAGGTCGTCGCGCTGCTCGAGTTCGATCCGGTAGGCCTGGCGCATGCCCTCCGCTTGCGCCTGCGAGCGCTGCATCTGGCGGAACTGGAGCATGTTCATGCCCGTCTCTTCCACCGCCAGCATCATCTCCTCGTCGGAGGAGAAGTTGGCCCGCGTCTCGGCGAAGTAGGCGTCCGCCATCTCCGTGACGCGGCCCTCGGGCACCGTAATGCCCGCGTTCCTCGCCTCCTGGAGATAGATGAGATCGTCGATCATCGCATCGAGCACTTCGCGGGCGAACGTCTCCCAGCCTTCGGTCCCTTCGAGCGGAACGCGCGCGCCGCGGGCCTGCAGCTGGTAGAGCGTGACCTGGATATCGGACATGAGTATCGCCGTGTCGCCGACCACGGCCACGATCCTGTCGAGCGAGGCCACGCCGGAGGGAAACTCCGTCACCGCCACGGTGTCGGACGCCGCGGGTTCGTTCTCCTGCAGCCCGGAGAGCGGCGCGCCGAGGGCGAACACCGCGGCGAGCAGGCAGGCCCCGGCCCGGAAGGCCTTCATTCCACCATTGATTTCGATCACGCTAGACTCCTCCGGCGACCGCCGGAACTCTGGTCTCCTTCGCCTCCGTGCGCCCCGGCGCCGCCAGGATCCCCAGGGCCTCCACCAGCATCGGCAGGAGGGGTTCGGTTCCCGCCCGTCGCAGGACCAACGATAACGGTTCCAGCCGCCGCACTTCAACGTGCAACTGGCGGTCCGCGAGCGCGTTCGTAAGCAGTCTGAGCTGCGGCGAGGCCGTCGCCTCGAACGAGATGCGGGCGTCGTCGTCGGATGCCCGGATCCAGTCCGCGCCGATCGCCGCCCCGAGAATCCGGAGCTCCGCCGCCGCGATGAGACGCGCCGCGGGTGGCGGAAGGCGGCCGAAGCGATCCTCGAGTTCCGCGCGGAACGCTTTCACCTCTTCCCACTTGGTGAGACGCGAGAGGCGGCGATAGAGATGCATCTTTATCGGAGACCCGGCGACGTAGTCGTCGGGGAGGAACGATTCTCCGTCCACGGAGACGCGGGCGCGTGGAGCGGGGTCCGAGGATTCCCCCTTCAATCGTCTGAGCGTGCTTTCCACGAGCCGCTGCCACGTCTCGATCCCCACCGCGGTGGCGAAGCCGCTCTGCTCGCCGCCCAGGAGGTTCCCCGCCCCCCGCAACTCGAGGTCCTTGAGTGCGACCTCGTATCCCGAGCCCAGCTCCGTGTGGTGTTCGAGCACGCGCAGCCGCTCCGCCGCGTCCGGGGCGACATCGGAGGGGACGACGAGATAGCAGTAGGCGCGGCGGTGAGAGCGGCCGACCCGCCCCCGCAACTGGTAGAGCTGGGCGAGGCCGAAGTTGTGGGCCCTGTGGACGATCATCGTGTTCGCCGACGGGACATCGAGCCCGTTCTCGATGATGGACGTGCAGATGAGGAGGTCGATCTCGCCGTCGACGAAGCGGTGCATGACGTTCTCGAGCTCCCGCTCCGGCATCTGGCCGTGCGCGATGGCGGCCCGCGCCTCGGGCATCAGTCTCTTCACCCGGCTGGCGGCGGCGTCGATCGTCTCGACGCGGTCGTGGACGAAGAACACCTGGCCGCCGCGGTCGAACTCGCGGCGCAGGGCCTCCTCCAGGATCCCGTCGTCCCAGGACAGCACGTGCGTGATGATCGGCATGCGGTTTCGGGGCGGTGTGCGGATCGTGGAGAGGTCGCGCAGCCCGCCGAGCGCGAGGTGGAGGGTCCGGGGGATGGGGGTTGCCGTGAGGGTGAGGACATCCACCGTCTCGCGGACCTCCTTCAGCCGCTCCTTCTGGCGCACGCCGAATCGCTGTTCCTCGTCCACGATGAGGAGGCCCAGGTCGCGGAATCCGACATCGCGCGAGAGGAGCCGGTGCGTGCCGATGACGACGTCGATGGTCCCGGCTTCGAGCCCCGCGATGACCTCTCGCTGCTCACGCGGAGTGCGGAAGCGCGACAACCCGTCCACGTGCACGGGGAAGCCCGCGAGCCGCTCGCGGAAGGTGGCGAGGTGCTGGTCCGCAAGGATCGTGGTCGGGGCGAGCACGGCGACCTGCGCGCCGTCCTGCACCGCCTTGAACGCCGCGCGGATCGCGACCTCCGTCTTCCCGAAGCCGACGTCCCCGCACACGAGGCGATCCATCGGGACCGGCGCCTCGAGATCGCGCCGGACGGCCTCCCAGGCGCTGAGCTGATCCGGCGTCTCATCGTAGAGGAAGGCGGACTCCATCTCGCGCTGCCAGGCGGTCTCGGCCGGGAAGGCGCGTCCGGGCGACATCTTGCGGCGCGCGTAGAGTTGGAGGAGTTCGACCGCCGTGGCCTCGATCGCCGCGACGGTCCGGTTCCGGAGCTGTTTCCACTTCCGCCGGCCGAGCTTGTGGACCGCGGGCGGCCGCGCGTCGGAGCCGGCGGCGCTCCACCTCTCGATGAGGTCCAGCCGATAGTGCGGGAGTCTCAGGAGTTCGCCGTCGGCGTAGCGGATCTCCATCGTCTCGATCGTCTCGCCGCGCACCTCGACGCGCTCCAGGCCCATGTAGCGGCCGATCCCGTGCTCCATGTGAACCACGTAGTCTCCGGGTTCGATGGCCGCGATGGACTCGATCGTCGCGGCGCCG
This sequence comes from Candidatus Palauibacter scopulicola, assembly GCF_947581915.1. Taxonomy (NCBI): domain Bacteria; kingdom Pseudomonadati; phylum Gemmatimonadota; class Gemmatimonadia; order Candidatus Palauibacterales; family Candidatus Palauibacteraceae; genus Candidatus Palauibacter; species Candidatus Palauibacter scopulicola. The sequence goes on along the minus strand of NZ_CANPWG010000074.1, from coordinate 11,295 downwards.
CGCAGGCGGACGCGGTGGCGGCGATACCGGCGCCGGAACACCTCGTGATCCGTGAGGACGAGCAGGGTGCCGGGGACCCCGACCCTGAACCCGCCGCTGAGCGATCCAATGGCGAGGGCGACCTCGCGGGCGAGCGCCGCGCCTCCGCGTTCGGTGAGGATCTCCTCCAGCCGCTCGACCTGGCCGTCGTTGTCGCAGAAGACGAGGAGCCGTTCGCCGCGGGCCCGCGCCGTGCCGATCTCGGCCACCAGCCGCTTCATGTCGCGGTCTATGGAGGGCGGAGGCTCGACCGGAAGCCGAATCGCGGCCGCGGGGGCCTGCTCCGGCGCCAGGAACTCGAGGCGGCTGAAGGTGGCGAGCCGCGGTTCCGCCTCGGAAGGGGGAAGGACGAGGGACTCGGCCGGCTCGGCGCCGGCGCCGACGCGCTTCCTCGCGTCCCGGACCTCGGCCCACAGGCGTTCGCGGGCCCGGACGCCCCCTTCCGGGTCGAGGATCAGCACGAGTGCCGTCGGAGGCAGTGTCTCGAGGAGGGCGCGCCGCTCCACGTCGCCCGCCGTTTCGGAGCCCAGCAGCGCGACCGGAAGGACGTTCACGCTCTCCAGGGGTTCGGTCGAACGCTGGGTGAGCGCGTCGAAGCGGCGTACCGACTCCACCTCGTCCCCCCAGAGTTCGATCCGGAGCGGCGCCGGATGCCCGAACGGGAACAGGTCCACGATCCCGCCGCGGATCGCATAATCCCCGACTTCACGCACCGTGTGGGTGCGGCCGAATCCCATCTCCTCCAGGCGGCGGCCGAGTTCGGCCAGGGGGTGCTCGGTCCCGCGCCGGATCGTGAGGGCGAGGCTCGCGCCGGGACCGACCGGGATCGGGGCCCGTTCGGCGAGCGCCCGGGCCGTCGTCGTGAGGATGCGGCAGCGCCCGCCGAGCAGCGTGCCCATGGCGTCCACGCGCTGGGCCTCGATCTCGATGTGAGGGTCCGAGTCCTCGTACGGGAGGGCCTCTCGCTGCGGATAGCAGCGGGCGCCCGCGGCCCCGAGCGTGCGGAGATCCTCGTGCAGCGCCTCGGCCCGCTCGGGCGTGTCGGCGACCAGGACGATGGGCGCGCCGATGGCCAGGTCGTCGAGCGCGAGCGCGAGTGCGGCGGATCCGGCACCCGGGAGCGGGTGGACGGACGCACGGGCGCCACGCCGCGAGAGCGCCTCGGGGATTCCGGCGGCTCGCACGGTCTGGAGGAACGACGTTCGAATCAGTTCGACGCGCCCGATGTGACCTCGCTCCCTTCACCGTCCGCGCTCGGGCGGCGCGACCGGCCCGGCGTCGCCAGGTACAGCTCGATCCCGATCAGCGCGAGCGCGAGCGCGATCAACCACGGGGCCACGTCGCGGCCCCGCCGCGCGCGAAAGATACCGTCTTCCCAGGCGCTCGCGTCCGGGCCCGCCGTGAATACGGGCCGGCCGGCGAACAGTTCCTCCAGTTCGCGCCGCCCCATCGGGGTCGGATCGGCCTCCTCCTCCGGCACGTTTGCCGCGAAGTGCGTTTCCGCGCCCGCCCCGTCGCTCCCGGTGCCCCGGACCGCATACACGCCCGCCCCGAGCGGCGTAAACCGCGCGCCGCCCTCCACGCCGCGCACCGTCCCGTCGGGCGATTCGACCTCGCTCGCCCACTCGGGGAGGGTCAGCGGCCGCCCCGCGCCGAAGTCGGCGAAGGGCCAGGTGGCCAGGTGCGACCAGTGCACGAGGAGCGCTTCGAGGAAGGGGACCATGGCGGGGTGCGCCGGGAGATCGCTGGCCGTGGCCGTGAGCGGCGAGGCGAGGATCAACGCCATCCGGTCGTCCGAATCCGTGCGGACGAGCCACGGTTCTCCGTCTTCCGTCCGCAGCAGCGCCGTGTCGGCGGCCGACCCGCCCCCCGTCGTGCGAAGGAGGTAGCGTTGCCGGACCCGTACCCCCGAGAGCGAGAACGCGGCCTCCGGCTCCGCGAGTCCGAGATCGCCCGATCCCGCATCGACGCGTGCCTGCCAGGCGATCCCGACGGAGGCCAGCCCCTGATTGAAAGCCGCCAGATCCACCGGGTCGGCGGGCGGAACGAAGATGACGGTCTCCGCGCCCTCCCACGGCGCGCCGTCGCTCACATCTCCATCCACGACCGCGACGGCCCCGTTTCCTCCCGTTCCCAGCCGTCCTCCGTCGCGGAGGGTTTCGATCCCGAGTCCGACGAAGCCGTTCGCGTCGCCATGGAAGCGAACCGTGGGCGGAGGCACGACCCGGATCGCGAAGTAGCGGAGGTCATCCGCCCGCGCGCCGGCGGGGTCGACCTCCAGCCGCCCCTCGTGCAGCCCCGGCCCGAGTTCGGGGAGGCCGAGGATGGCGCTCGCTCCCCACGGGGCCCGTGCCGCGCCGGCGAGCCGCCCGTCGAGCTCGAGCCGGATGTCGGCTTCCGCCGCGGCGTCGTCCGCTGGATCCGGCGGGACGGCCGCCCCGGCGCGGGCGCTCCGCACGATGACGCCGTGCCCGGTGCCCGACGGCGCCGTCGTGCCGCCGGTGAGTTCGACATCGACGAGCGCGCCGTTGGGCTCGGCCGGCGGCCGCGGCGCGTAGGCCACGAGGGGCGCGGCGTCGCTCGCGGCCGCCGGGACGGTCCGCAGAGCGGACGCCTGGAGGTCCGACAGCAACTGGATTTCGCGCCGCCGCCCGCCGTCGGCGGGGAGCGCCGCGGCCGCCCGGGCCACGACGGCGGCCAGATCGGCCGCGCCGTCGGTCGGCCGGAGCTGCCCGAGTGCCGGCGCGGCCTGCCCCGCGGAGACGCCGGCCGCGAGCGGCTCCCCGACGGTGGGGAAGAGCCACACGCGGTCCTCCGGGCGGGCCGCGGCGAGCGCCGCCCGGGCAAGCTCCACGAGCGACTCGAACAGGATGCGGTTCTCGTCCAGGCGCCCGACGCTCGCCGAGTTGTCCACGATGAGCGCGAGGTCCGTCGGCTCGTGGTCGCGGGCCCCGCCGCGTCCGATGAGCGGGCCCGCCGCGGCGAGCGCGAGTGCAATCAGGAGGCCGATCCGCACGGCGAGCAGCAGCAGGTCCGAGGCGGCGAGCGACCGCGAGCGCGCGTCCTCCGCGCGGCTTAGGTAGCGGAGCGCCGGGAAGGACACGCGCCGGTCGGTCTGGCGGCGCCGCAGGTGGAGGATGAGGGGCACGACCACGCTCAGCCCGAGCGCCAGCGCCGACAGGTAGAGGAAGCTCAAGCCACCCGGGCTCCCGTCACCCGCCGGCCCGCCTGCGCATGAACTGCCTCAGCGCGAGCCCGATGGGAGTGTCCGTCGTGAGGAGCGCGTAGTCGGCCCCCCAGCGCAGCGCCTCCTTGCGCCAGCCGTCGACCGCCGCCTCGACCGCCTCCCGGTACTGCCGGCGGAGCGCCGCGGAGTTGGCGCCCAGTTCCTCGCCCGTCTCGGGGTCGAAGAAGATCGCCTCCCCCTCGGCCGGAAGTTCCCGCTCGCCGGGGTCCATGATGTGGAACAGGATCACCTCGTGGCCGCGGTGCCGGAGATAGCGCAGCGACATCCGCGTCGTCTCCGGGTCCACGAGCAGGTCCGAGATGAGCACGACGAGACCCCGCCGCTGCAGCCGGCCGGCGATCTCCTTTAGCGCGGAACCCGCATCGGTCCGGCCATCGGCAGACAGCCGCGTGAGCTCGCCCAGCAGCCGGCGCCAGTGGCGGCGCGTCGTGCGCGGTGCGATGTGCGCCCGCAGCGCCTCGTCGAAGGCGATGAGTCCCGTCGCGTCCCCCTGCTGTACGAGGAGCAGCGAAAGCGAGGCCGCGAGCAGCCGCGCGTACGCGAGCTTGGTCGGGAAGCGTTCCCCGTCCGACACCCAGCCCATCGACCGGCTCACGTCGACGAGCAGGTACGCCCGCAGGTTCGTCTCCTCCTCGTATTGTTTGATGAAGAGGCGATCCGTCTTCGCGTAGGCCTTCCAGTCCAGGTGCCGGATGTCGTCGCCGCGGTTGTAGGGGCGATCCTCGGCGAACTCGGCGGAGAAGCCGCGCTTCGGCGAGTCGTGGAGCCCGATGAGAAACCCTTCGACGATGTGGCGCGCCACGAGTTCCAGGTGCGATAGACCCACGATCTCGCGCGGACTCGCGAGGTCGAGGCGCTGCCGGGAAGCTTCGAGAGCGGAGGTGAGAGTTGCGGTGCCTTCGGTCATCGGAAAAAACTAGCAGCCCGTGGCGGAGGCCGGCTACACGTCGGACTCGCCTTCGGTCGAACGTCCCTCCGGGCAGGAAACGAATGAAAATGAAACTGTGGGTCCCGGTCCTGGCGCTCGCAGCCGCCCCCGCGGGGATCTCCGCGCAGGCCGAAGCCGGGGCCGGGGCGGCGACCATCACCGCGGGCGACCTTCGTCTCCGCATCGGCGCCCTGGCGCACGACTCGATGCGCGGCCGAGCGACACCGAGCCCGGAACTGGACAAGGCGGCGCGGCATATCGCCCGTCGCTTCGAGGAGTTCGGCCTCCAGCCGGCGGACGGCGACAGCTACCTGCAGGAGTATCCGCTGACCGCTTCCCGGGCCGGCGCCCCCGACCGGCAGTTGATCGAGATCGAGGGTCCGGGCGGCGGGACGATCAACGGGCCCGACGTCCTCGCCGTGCCGGGTGGCCGAGGCGAGGCCGTGGGTCCGCTCGCGATCGTGACGCCCGGCGGCGCGGACCCGCCCGCCGGCGCCGTCGCGGTCATGCCGCTCGCGCCCGAGGACACCCGGAGAGGCCTCGAAGCCGTGCGCGGCGTCCTCGACGGTGGCGCGGTCGCCGTCCTGCTCGCGGTCGATGCGCCGGACGACTACTTCGATGGCATCCGGCGCTTCTACGAGCGGGAGCGGCTGGCCGTCGGCATGCCGGAGGAACTCGGCGCCCCGGTCGCGCTCGTCCGGACGCGCGCGCTCCCCGAAGCGCTGCGCGCGGCCCTCGCTTCCGGCGCGGGCACGACCCCCTGGGAGGCGAGGGTGCGCACGCACTCCGAATTCCGCGAGGAGAGGGCCTACAACACGATCGGCTGGATCGAGGGTTCGGACCCCGACCTCCGGGGCGAGTTCATCGTGTTCACGGCCCACATGGACCACGTGGGCGTGGGGCGGCCCGTCGACGGGGACTCCATCTACAACGGCGCCGATGACGACGCCTCCGGAACCGCGGCGATCATCGAACTCGCGCAGGCCTTCGCGTCGCTGGAAACGCCGCCGCGCCGCTCCCTCGTATTCATGACCGTGAGCGGGGAGGAGCGCGGGCTTCTCGGCTCCGGGTGGTACGCGGAGAACCCGCTGTTCCCCCTCGGCGCGACGGTCGCCAATCTGAACATCGACATGATCGGACGGAACTGGCGCGACACCGTCGTGGCGATCGGGGCCGACGAATCGACCCTCGGCGCGACGCTTCGGCAGACGCTGCGTGCGCACCCGGAACTCGGGCTCGAGACGATCGACGACCCGTGGCCGGAGGAGAATTTCTATTTCCGCTCCGACCACTACAGTTTTGCGAGGAAGGGCGTACCCATTCTCTTCTTCTTCACGGGTACGCACGAAGACTATCACGGCCCCAACGACGAACCGGACCGGATTCTCTACGACAAGACGGCGCGCATCACGCGCCTCATCTTTCATCTCGGGCGGCGCATCGCCGACGCCGACGAACGGCCCGAGTGGGATCCGGCCGCGTACCGGCGGGTTGTAGAGGGAGTCGGGCGCCAGCAGGAGAGTGAGTGACATGTCGGAGCAGGATCAACAGCCGTACGTGATCGTGGAGCGCCGGGCGTCCGGGGTGGTCGCATTCTTCTGCGGCGCCCTGGTGGGCGCGGGCGTCGCGCTGCTCCTGGCGCCGAAGTCCGGACGCGAAACGCAGGCCGACCTGCGCGAGGGGGCCCGCCGCCTGAAGGAGGGAACGGAGGAGCGGCTCACGGACCTCCGGGAAACGCTGGGAGACCGCTACGACCGCACGCGCGACGAGGTGGGAACGCGCGTGGACGCCTTTCGCAGGAACGTCGCCGACCGCCAGAAGCAGGCGGGGGAGGCGATCAAGGCGGGAAAGGACGCGGCCCGGCAGGCCCGCTCCGACCTCGAGGCGCGCGTCGCCGAGTCCAAGGAAGCCTACCGCGCGGCGCTGACGGAAGGCGAGGCGCCGGAGGAACACTCGGAGGAAGCGTCCGAGGATGGATCGGGAGACGGGACGGGGGAGGGCGCGGGCGATGCGCCGAAGGCCGATGGGAGCGCGGGGGACGCCGACGGGGGGGCGTCCCGCGAGTGAGCCGTGGGCGAACGCGATGGGGTTCGGGTCATCGCCCGCAACAGGAAGGCTCGGCACGACTACGAGGTGCTCGAACAGTTCGAGGCGGGGATCGTGCTGCGGGGCGCGGAGGTGAAGTCGCTGCGGGACGGCAAGGCGAGCTTCGCGGACTCGTTCGGGCGCATCGATGACGGGGAGGCGTGGCTCCATAATCTCCACATTCCTCCGTACGACAAGGCGACCATCGATGCTCCCGACCCGGTGCGCCGGCGAAAGCTCCTGCTCAAGAGACGCGAGATCGATCGCCTGCGCTCGAAGACGCGCGAGAGCGGGCTGACGCTCGTGCCGCTGGACCTCCACTTTCGGCGCGGCTTTGCCAAGGTCACGCTGGGGTTGGCGCGGGGGAAGAAGCACCGGGACCGGCGGGAGGACCTGAAGAGGAAGACGATGCAGCGGGAGGCCGAGCGGGCGAAGAGAGAGGCGGCACGTGGCGGTTGACGAGGGAGCCGGCGGCGGACGCGACCGGGTGGGGGCGCAGGGGCGGATCGCGGTTGCCACCGTCGTCGTTGCCCAGACCGTGCTCTGCGGAATCCCGGTGCGAATCGACGCACAGGCGCCACCCGACACGGTACAGGCGGAGGTCTCGGGCCGTACCGTGAGCTTCCCCGTCGCGCGGCACCGGGCCTACCCCGTGGTGGCGGCGGCCGATCTCGCGCTCGCGCTGGAGACCGCCCTCGACGGCGTCACGAGAAACGGTGTGTTCCTGCGCGCCCGCTTCCACGGCGAAGAGGTCGCGTTCGAGGCGGAGTCTCCCTTCTTCCGGCACGGGGGACGCGCGGTGCAGCTTGCGAACCCACCCTACGAGGAAGGCGGCGCCTTCTGGCTTCCGGCCGAGTTCGTCACGCGGTGGGTGTCGGAGGGACCGCCGCCGGTCGCCGCCGCGGCCGAAGGGTCGCCGGTGCCCGCCTCGACCCCGGCGTCCCCGTCCTCACCGCCGCCGCCGGACCCGTTGCCGGCCCGCGTCGACCCGACGGCGCCGTGGCGCGTGATCATCGACCCGGGGCACGGAGGCCGGGACCCGGGAACGCTGGGCAGCGGGAGTTACGAGAAGGATGTCGTGCTCGCGATCGCGAGACGGCTGTACGACGAACTCGATGGGCGCGAGATGTTCGAGCCTCACATGACCCGGACCACGGATGTCTACGTGGATCTCGACGAGCGGTCCCAGTTCGCGGTGGACCGAGCCGGCGACCTCTTCGTCTCGATCCACGCCAACGCCGCGGGAGACGAACGGGCGCGCGGGTTCGAGACCATCTTCCTCGGACAGGCCCGCTCGGAGGAGGCGCGCGAGGTCGCGCTGCGCGAGAACCGGGGCCCGGAAGTGGATGACGCAGCGGGTTCGCCCTCCGATGTCCAGTTCATCCTCGCGGGAATCGACCGTACGGAGAATCTTGCGGAGTCGCGGCTCTTCGCCGGGTTCGTGCAGAACTCGATCCGAAGGGTCCGGCGCGGCGGGTCCCCCGACCGCGGCGTCATACAGGGCCCCTGGTGGGTCCTCCTCGGGGCGCTCGTGCGCATGCCGTCGGTGATCGTCGAAGTGGGTTTTCTCTCGAACGATGAAGAGGAGCGCTACCTGAACGGGGTGGAGGGACAGGAAGCGATCGCGCGGGCGATCGCGGATGCGGTCGTGGCCTATCGCGCCGACCTGCTGCGCCGGTACGCCCCCGCGCCGGAGTCGGGGTGCTGAGCGCCGGCGGCGATGTGGCCGTGGGGCGCGCGACCCCCGTGAGCCGGCGGGCGGCGCTGCTCTCCACGCGCCTCGTGGCCCGCGATACCTGGTGGCAGGAGTTCGACTGCCCGGACATCGCGGCCGCCGCGCTCCCCGGGCAGTTCGTCATGCTCGGCGTCGGGCTCGACGCGCCGGGGGCCTGGCTCCTTCCGCGTCCGTTCAGCGTCGGCTGGACGGGCCCCGGCGGCGAGGTCGGCATCCTCCTGCGCGCCTACGGAGAGGGCACCAGGGCGCTCGCGAAGCTGGAGGTCGGGCAGACCGCCCTCCTCCTCGGTCCGCTGGGCCGCCCCTTCGATACGGAGGGCCAGGAGGTCGAGTGCGTCGCGGGCGGCGTCGGGCTCGCCCCCTTCATCTTCCTCGCGGCGCGCGAGGCGACGGCGGGGCGGCGCGTGCGGCTCATCTACGGAGAGCGCGATGCCGCGGCCGTCTTCGATCCCGCGCTCATCGCCCGCCTCACGGATCACGACCCGGAGTTGTTCACCGAAGACGGGAGCGCCGGCCGCAAGGGCCTCGTGACCGCGGGCCTCGATCCGGCGTCCAGCGCGCTCCTCCTCGGCTGCGGCCCGACGCCGCTCCTGCGGGCGCTCGAGGCCTTCGCGCGGGAACACGGCCGCCGGCTCCAGGTCTCGGTCGAGGAGCACATGGGCTGCGGGATCGGCACCTGCCAGGGGTGCGTCGTGCGCGGAGCGGACGGCCGCTGGGTGAAGTCGTGCATCGAGGGCTCCGTCTTCCCCGCCGAGGAACTCGACTGGGGGGCGATCTGAGCTCGGCATCGGTGTCCCCGGGCCTCGTCCAGCGCGTGTTCGGGGCGGAGTTTCCGAGTCCCGTGCTCCTGGCCTCCGGCACGTGCGGCTACGGGCAGGAATACGCGGATCTCATCCCCCTCGACGAGATCGGAGGACTCGTCACCAAGGCGGTGAGCCTCGAGCCCCGCCCCGGGAACCCGCCGCACCGCGTCGCGGAGACGCCCGGCGGGATGATCAACGCGATCGGGCTCGAGAACCCCGGCCTGGACGGCTTCATCGCGGAGAAGCTCCCGTGGCTGCGCGAGCACCTCCGTCGCGCCCAGGTGTTCGTGAACGTCGTCGGGCACTCGGCGGAGGACTTCGCGGCCGTCGTGAGCGGACTCGACGGGGAGGACGGCTTCCTCGGGTACGAGATCAACGTTTCCTGTCCGAACGTGAAGGGCGGCACGATGTTCGGCACCGACGAACGGGCGCTGGCCGACCTCGTGGCGCGGCTCCGCGGCTGCACCGAGCGGCCGCTCGTGATCAAGCTCACGCCCAACGTCCCCGACGTGGGCGACTTCGCCCGCATCTGCGAGGAGGCGGGGGCCGACGGCCTGAGCGCGATCAACACCTTCCCCGGGATGGTCGTCGACATCGGGCGGCGCCAACCGCTGATCGGCAACCGGTCCGGCGGCGTGAGCGGCCCCGCGATCCTTCCCATGGGCGTCTACGCGACGTGGCGGGCGCGGCAGACGTGCGGGCTTCCGATCATGGGAATCGGGGGCATCCGCAACGCCGAGGACGCCCTGCAGTACATCCTCGCCGGCGCCTGTCTCGTCCAGGTCGGGACGGCTTCGTTCGTCGATCCCGGCGCGGCGGTGGACGTACACGAAGGGCTCTCGGCATACCTGAAGGCGAACGGCGTCGCGCGCCTCGAGGATCTCGTGGGCGCACTCCGGGCCCGGCCGGGCTCCGGACCCGCGATTCCGACCGGATGATTCCCGGCAAGGCGCTGGTCGACCTCGCGTCGGCGCTCTTCGTCGAGTGGCACGGCGAGCCGCCGCGGGACATCCGGCCGGTCGCCGCGGACGGTTCCACGCGCAGTTACTGGCGTCTCACGGCGGGGGACGGGGCGTCCGCCATCGGCGCCCACGGGCCGGACGCGATGGAGAACCGGGCCTTCCTCTCCTACTCCCGTACCCTGCGCGAACTCGGGCTGCCCGTGCCGGAGGTGTACGGCGCGGACGAGAGGTCCGGCGTGTGGCTCCTCGAGGACCTCGGCGACACGACCCTCTTCGACGCGATCAAGGAGGCGCGCGATCCGGGATCGGACGCCTTCCCGGACGCCGTCCTCCCCCTCTACCGGCAGGTGCTCGAGATCCTGCCCCGCTTCCAGGTCGAGGGAGGGAAGCGGATCGACTTCCGCCGGGCCTATCCGCGGGCGGCGTTCGACCGGCAGTCGATCCTCTGGGACCTGAACTACTTCAAGTACCACTTCCTGAAGCTCGCGCACATCCCGTTCAACGAGGCGGATCTGGAGCGCGACTTCTCGCGGCTTGCCCGCCACCTGCTCGCGTGCGACCGGTCCCGGTTCCTGTACCGCGACCTCCAGTCCCGCAACGTGATGGTGCGACGGGGGGCGGAGGGTCCGGAGCCCTGGTTCATCGACTACCAGGGCGGACGGCGCGGGGCGCTGCAGTACGACGTGGCGTCGCTCCTCTACGATTCGAAGGCGAATCTCGCGCGCCGGCACCGGGAGGCGCTGCTCGATCACTACATCGGCGTCCTCGAATCGCACGGGGTCGCGCGGCGCGACGAGTTTCTCGAACTCTGGCCCGGGTATGTCCTCGTGCGGCTGCTGCAGGCGCTCGGAGCCTACGGTTACCGGGGGTTCTTCGAACGCAAGCCGCGCTTCCTGCAGAGCGTACCCTACGCGGCGGAGAACCTGCGGGGGCTGCTCAGGGCGGGCTTGCCCGTGGACGTCCCCGAACTCGAGGGGGCGCTGCGCGCGATCGTCGAGCGCTGGGGCCGCAAGGCGGAGCCGTCGGCGGTCGAGAGAGGGCTGGAGGTGACGGTCTCGAGCTTCCGGTATCCCGGCGGATACCCGGCGGACACGTCGGGTCACGGCGGAGGATACGTGTTCGACTGCCGCGGGCTCCCGAATCCGGGCCGGGAGGAGGCGTACCGCAACCTCACGGGGCTCGACGAGGAGACGATCGCCTTCATCGCGGCCCGGCCGGAGGCGCAGGAGTTCTGGGAACGGGTGCGGGGGATCGTGGACGCCCACATCGCGAACTACCTCGACCGCGGGTTCCACAGCCTGAGCGTGCATTTCGGGTGTACGGGGGGACAGCACCGCTCGGTGTACATGGCGGAGCGGCTGCGCCAGCACCTGAGCGTCCGCTTCCCGGACGTGCGCGTGGAGGTCACGCACCGCGAATCGGCGGACTGGCCGCGCCGTCCCGCCCGGGTCTGAGCCGTGGCCACGGGCTGCTTGAGCCGGAGGGCGGGGGCGGAC
>NZ_CANPWG010000073.1 GCF_947581915.1 Candidatus Palauibacter scopulicola | reverse complement strand
CGACCGATAGACACGCCGCCCGCCGCCGACTTCCGGGGCGGCCCGGTCCTCGGCATCGAGACCTCGTGCGACGAGACCTCGGCCGCCGTCGTGGACGAAAGCGGGATACGGGGCCTCGCGATCGCCTCGCAGGACGCGCACGCCGCGTTCGGGGGCGTCGTGCCGGAGATCGCCGCCCGCGAGCACCTCCGCTCGCTCGACGCGATGGTGCGGCACGCCATGCGGGAAGCGGAGGTCGGCCACGCGCACATCGCGGGCGTCGGCGTGACGGCGGGCCCCGGGCTGGTCGGCGCCCTGCTCGCGGGCGTGAACTGGGCCAAGGCCTACGCCTTCGCGCGCGGGCTTCCTCTCCTCGGCGTCCATCACATGGAGGGGCACCTGTTCGGCACCGCGCTCGAGCACGAGGACGCGCAGCCCCCCTTCATCGGCCTCCTCGTATCGGGCGGACACACCCTCCTGCTGGAGGCGCGCGCGTGGGGGCGCTACCGCCTCCTGGGCGGGACGCGGGACGACGCGGCGGGCGAGGCGTTCGACAAGGTCGCGCGCCGGCTCGGACTGCCGTATCCCGGCGGGCCACAGATCCAGCGCGCGGCGGAGCGGAGCAAGGCGGCCGGCGGTGGGCCGGGACGTTTCCGGCTCCCGCGTCCGATGCTGAGCCGGCGCGACCTGCCCGGCGATCCCGCGTACTACGACATGTCCTTCTCCGGCCTGAAGACGGCCGTGGCGCGGATCGCCGAAGGACTGGAGGAGGAGGGCGCCCTCGCCGACGCCGTCGACGACCTGGCGGCGGAGTTTCAGGAGGCCGTGGTCGACGTCCTCGCCGAGAAGACGCGACGCGCCGTGGAACAGACGGGTTGCGGGCGGGTCGTGCTGGGCGGGGGAGTGGCGCGGAACTCCCGTCTTCGTGAAGGTTTAGCCGAGCGTCTGGGCTCGTCCGGAGTGCTGTACGCCCCGTCTCCCCGCCTCGCGACGGACAACGCGGCGATGATCGCCGCGGCCGCGCGGTTCCGCCTGGCGAGAGGGGAACGCAGCCCGTGGTCGCTCAACGCCGAAGCGGCGCTCGCGTTTCCCGGCCTCGCATGACGGCCGGCACGCGAGCCATGACCGCCAACGACCGACACAGCAGCCAACGAGGAGCGTACCAGACGTGTATCCCGAACTCTTCACACTGACGCTGCCCGTTCTCGGCGAGATCACCATCACCACCTTCGGGGTGATGATGGCGCTCGCCTTTCTGAGCGGGTACATGGTGCTGCGCGCGGAAACGACGCGTCTCGGCGCCGGGCGCGACCTCGCGGCGGACATGCTGCTGGGGGCGCTGATCGGCGGCATCGTCGGGGCGAAGATCTACTACGTCCTCCTCTACTGGGAGCAGACCGCGGCCGATCCGCTGGGGATGCTCTTCTCGCGCAGCGGACTCGTCTGGTACGGCGGGTTCATCGGCGGGTGCATCGGCGTCCTGTGGGTGCTGCGCCGAAGCCCCGTCACCCCCGGCCTCGGGGTGGACGCGATCGCGCCCGCGCTCCCGCTCGCCTACGGGATCGGCCGCATCGGCTGCTTACTCGTCGGCGACGACTACGGGAGTCCGACGGAATCGTGGGTCGGCATCGCCTTCCCCAACGGCCTGCCGCCCACGACCGCCGGCAACCTGCGGCGTTTCGGGGCGGAGGTGGACCCCGCGATCCCAGACGCCGAGGTCCTCGCCGTCCACCCCACGCAGATCTACGAGACGGGACTCTCGCTCATCATCTTCTTCATCCTGTGGCGGCTGCGGCGGCACCCGCACGTCCAGGGGTGGCTCTTCGGCATGTGGCTCTGGATGGCCGCGGTCGAGCGCTTCGTCATCGAGATCTTCCGCGCCAAGGACGACCGCTTCTTCGGAGGCTTCACGCTCGCCCAGGTGATCTCGGTCCTCCTGTTCGCGGGGGGCATCGCGCTCGTCGTCAGGCTGCGCCGCCGGGCCGCAGAGGCGGCGGTGTGAAACCCGCGGCTCTGGCCGGGCTGGCGCTGGCCGTCACCCTCGCAGGGCCGCCTTCGTTCGTCGGGCCGTCGCCGCACCTCGGGCCGTCTCCGCTCAGCGCGCAGGCGGCCGGCGAGGCGGGTCCGCGCCGCGCCGAGGTCACCTCCCTCCGCTTCCGCGGCAACGAGACGCTCTCCGACGGGGAGTTGCGCGCAGTGATCACCACGCGCAGCACCGAATGCACGAGCCTCCTGCTGTCTCCCTTCTGCCTGGTGACGAACTGGGGGTTCGCGCACCGACGGGCGTATCTCGACACGCTCGCCGTCAGGGTCGACGCCGACCGGCTCCGGCTGTACTACAACTTCCGCGGGCACTTCGAGGCGGACGTCCGCCACGTCGTCCGCACGAACGGCGTCGACGCCAGCGTCGCCTTCGTCATCGAGGAAGGTCCGGCGACCCTCATCGACGAATTCGCCCTCGAGGGGCTGCCCGAAGCCCTCGGCGCGGAGGAGGCCGCGGCCCTCGTCGACATCGGCGTCGGCGCCCCCTTCGATCGCGGGCGGCTCCAGGCCGGCGTGGACAGCCTCATCGGTTCGCTGCGCCGCCAGGGCTACGTCAATGCGATGGCGCTGGAGGATTTTGCGCGCGGGCGGGATGGGACCGCGCAGGTGGCGCTCGACGTCCGCCCCGGCGCCCGCTATCGCCTGAGGGAGATCCGCATCGAGGGCGGCGAGACGATCGGCGAGGACGTGATCCGCGACCTCTTCCCCCTGCGCGCCGGCGACTACTACAACCAGGAGGCCGAGCTGGAGGGGCAGCGGAACCTCTTCGGCCTCGAGGCCATCCGCTTCGCCTCGATCCGCCGGGAATCGACGCCCCCCGAGGCCGCCACCGCCGATTCGACGCTCGATCTCGTCGTCCAGGTCACGCCGGCCCCGCCGCGGGCGGCCCGCCTCGGGGGCGGCTGGAGTACCGACCAGTGCCTGCGCACCGAGGCGCGGCTGACGCACCGCAACCTCTTCGGCGGGGCCCGGCGGCTGCAGCTCACCGGCCAGCTCGGCAACATCGCCGCGGACCAGTTCGACGGGTCCTTCCCCTGCTCCCAGGTCGGCGCCGACCCCGACTTCCGGACGCTGAACTACCGGCTCCAGGCGGAACTGCTCCTCCCCGTCGCCCTGTCGGCCGAGAACAGCTTCAGCGCCCGGCTCTTCGTCGAACGGGAGACGATCCCCGACGTCTTCATCCAGGAAGGCTTCGGTGCCGAGATCGGTCTGACGCGCCAACTCGGGCGCCGGGCGTCCGCCACCCTCTCCTACTCCCCGGGCTACACCGGCTTCGGCGAGCAGTCCGCGGACATCTTCTTCTGCATCAACTTCGGTTTCTGCGAACCCGAGGACATCGTCACCGTGACGCGGTCGCGCTGGCTGGCGCCCCTCACCCTCACGGGGCTCTACAACGAGACGGACGACGCGCTCCGCCCGACCCGCGGCTACTACCTGACGGCGGAGGGGGAGGTCGCCCACGAGATGACGGGCTCGCAGTACCGGTACGCCCGGATCGTGGCGCAGGCCGCCCTCTTCCGGGAACTCGAACCCGGTCTCGTGCTCGCGGCGCGGGCGCGGACCGGCATCGTCCGCTTCCCCGGCACCCGCATCTTCACGCCCGGCGCCCCCCGCACCGACCGGCTCATCCATCCGTCCCGGCGCTTCTTCGTCGGCGGCTCGCAGAGCGTTCGCGGCGTGGGCCAGAACCTCCTCGGCCCCCGCGTGCTCGTGGCCGATGAGGCGGAAGACTGCCCGACGGGAGATTTCGAGGCGTGCGTCCAACGGCTCGCGACGCAGAACCCCGCCGCCTTCGACGAGCGGCCGCGCGGCGGCGACGCCCACCTGGAGCTGAGCATCGAACTGCGCCGGTACCTGAGCGACCGATGGAGTCTCGTCTTCTTCGGGGATGCGGGAAGCGTCTCGCAGCGGCTCACGGAGCTTCGAAAGCTCCATTGGACGCCCGGCCTGGGACTCCGCTACGCGAGCCCGATCGGTTCCATCCGGCTCGATATCGGGTACAATACAACATTCGCGACCGAGCTACCGGCAATTGTTTCGACGGAGGACGGAACCTTGGTCCAAATGCCGCAGCCCGTCAGGTTCGACCCCTTCCGGTTCGATGATCCGCACCCCCTGCTGGAACTCTGGCGCCGCGTGCAGATCCACGTGTCCATCGGAGAAGCGTTTTGAGCGCGTCCGGCTCCGACGGGTCCGCGCGCGAGGCCAACGGGTCGGAGTCCGCGCCGGCGCCGCGCCGCCGCCGCATCGCGCTGCCGCTCGCCGTCGTCGCGAGCCTGCTGGTGATCGGCGTCTTCATCGGGGTTACGCAGACCGCCGGGGGCCGGGACGCCGCCCTGTCGCTGCTCGAGAGCGCCCTCGCCCGCAGCGTGAACGGGGAGGTGCGCATCGGCCACGCGATTTCGGGGAATCTCCTCAGCGACCTCACGGTCTCCCGGTTCGAGATCCTCGACGCGGACGGGGAACTGTTCCTGGCCCTCGACACCGTCACGATGGAGCACGACCCGCTGGCGCTCCTGCGGCAGCAACTCGACGTGGGCCGGCTCCACGCCCGCGGTCTGGACCTCCGCCTCCGCCAGTACCCGGACGGCCGCTGGAACTACGACCGCATCTTCGAACCGCCCCCGCCGCCGCTGCCCGCCGCAACGCCGGCCCCGTCCGCACCGCCGCCACCGAACCCGGCGGCCGAGCCGGGGGCCGTGACGGCGGCCTCGCTCCTTCCGGCACCGCAGGCGCCCGGCGCCCCGCAGGCCGCGCTCGGCATCCTCCTGCACGACGCGACGGTCGCCTCCGGCCGCATCGAGATCCGTACCCCGTGGACGGCAACGATGACGGGAGCCGCGAGGGCGGAGGCGTTGCGCGAGGCGCGGGCGGGGGAGTCGCCGTGGGCCCTGCGGGAGCGGCCGGATGGCGAGTTCGAGCGCGTGTTCGAACTGACGAACCTCAGCGGCCGGTTCCCGGTGGCGCGCGTGACGGATCCCGAGGCTCCGTTCATGATCGAGGTCGAGGAGGCGGCCGGCACGCTGCTCGCCGTGAACCAGCCGCTCGATCTCTCGAACCTGCGGATGAATCTGACCATCGGCGACACGGCCCACCTGGAGATCGAGACGTTCGAGACGGACCAGTCCACGATCCGCGGGGAAGGGTGGATGGCCTCGAACGGCGTCGATTTCGAGTTCGCGCTGGAGGCGAACCCGCTCGACGTCCGGGACCTCCGCTGGCTGCCCATCGACCTGCCCGAGACCGGTGGCGGCCCCATGTCCATCGACCTCAGCGGCCGCGGCGGCGACGCGGTCGTGGACGTCGCGAACGGAGACTTCCGAACCGGCCAGACCCGGATGACCGGAGGGTTCGCCCTCGCCCTCGACCGGCGTCCCCGGTTCCAGCGCATCGGCGTTACGCTGGCGCCCTTCGATCTCGCGCACCTGGGCCCGCTCCTCGGACAGGACTCCGTGTCCGCGGACGGCGAGGCGGCCGCGCCCGGCCCGGTTGCCGCCGCGGCGCCGGAGACGCCGCCGGGCACGATGCGCGGCACGCTGCGTGGCTCGGGCTACGTCGACGACCTGATGATCATCGCCGATCTTACGCTGCACGACCCCGATCCGGACACGCCGCCTTCCAGCCTGCAGGCCCGGGGCGGCGTCGGCATCGGCGAGGAGTTCTTGAGCCTGCGGCGCCTCGGCGTGGAAGTCGCCGCCTTCGAGTCCCGCTGGACCCGTCTCATCGGCATGGACCTGGGGATCGACGGGCGCTTCGAGGGGACCCTCACCCTCGACCGAGAACAGGACAGCGGCGTCGCCTTCGACGGCGCCGTCGAGCACCGGACGCCGGCCGGCGACCGCTCGCGCTTCGCGGGTTCCGGGTTCCTTAACCTCGCCCGGTCGCAGGTCGACGCGGCGATCGACGCGAACCCGCTGGCGCTCACGCTGCTGCGCCCCTGGGCCCCGGGAATCGAACTGGCGGGCACCGTGACCGGTCCCATCCGGGCGCGCGGGAGTCTCGAGGCGCTGGCCCTCGAGGCGGAACTCGAATCCGCGCGCGGCCGGCTCACCCTGAACGGCGACTTCGATCTCGCGGCGGAGGAACTGCGCTACGACACCGAGATCGAGGGCACGGACCTTTCGCTGGACCAGTGGGTCGAGGGCGCCCCGGCGTCGCGGCTCGCCGTGCGCGGGCGCGTGCAGGGAGAGGGGCTCGATCCCGCGACGCTCGAGGCCGTCTTCGACGTCGAAATCCTCCCCTCGCAGGTGGACCAGGCCGAGATCTTCGACAGTCGCGTGCGGCTGCGGGTGGCCGACGGCGTGGCGACGATCGACAGCGCCTTCCTCGCCTCCGACGTGGGGACGCTCTCGGTGCAGGGCGACTTCGGGCTCGCGGAGGAGCGGAGCGGGCAGATCGCCTTCGAGGCGGAAGCCCCCGACCTCTCCGACTGGGACCGGTGGGTCGTGGACGAGATTCCGGGCGGCGCGGCGGCCGAGGCGGGCGAGGCGCTGTTCGATACCATCGAGGAGCTGCTGGGCCGGGCCCGGCGGGACCGGCAACCGACGGAGGGGCTGGAAGGCCGGCTCGTGACGCGGGGGACCGCCACGGGCCGCTGGGGAGACTTCACGCTCGACGCCGACATCGACGCTTCGGGTGCGCGTTTCCGCAGCTATCGCGCCGGAGACTTCTCCGCCCGCGTCGAACTGTTCGACCCGCCGCGCCTCGGCGACCTGCGCTCCCGGTTCACGGCGACGAACGTCGAGCTGGATGGGCGGCGGGTGGATTCGCTCTCCGTGCGGCTCGCCCGCTCGGGCACCGCCGAGCCCGGCGCCGACGCGCTGGACGCCGAATTCTACGCGCAGCGCGACTCCAGCCTCGAAGTCTCGGGCCGCGGCGTCGTGGTCGGGGGCGACCTCTGGAGCGCCGGCCTGACGGATCTCCGCCTCCGTCTCGGCAAGCTCGAGTCCACCCTCCAGACGCCCGCCAGGGTCGTTTACTCCGACTCGGCGCTGCTCGTGGAGGACCTCTTCCTGAACGGCCAACTCGGCCGGCTCCGCGCCGACGGCCGCATCCCCGCCGCCGGCGAAGGATCGCTCGCGGTGGAGATCCTCGGCGTGCGCGTGGACCAGTTCGGCTACCTGCTCTCGGAGCAACCGATCCTCGGAGGCACCTTCGGAGGACGGGTGACGGCGACGGGCACGCTGGCGGAACCCGTGGTGACGGCGGAATTCGAGGTCCTCGATCCGTCCCTCCAGCACCAGGGCTACGATGCGCTCAACGCGCGCGTGGACTATGCCGATCGCGAACTCGCGGGAGAGGTCGACCTCGTCGACGGCGGCGCCCTCCTCGGGCGACTCGGGGGCTCCGTGGCGACGGACCTCGCGATCCTGCCCGTGGAGCGCCGCCTCCTCGACGATCCGTTCGACCTCGACCTGACCGGCGACCGCCTCCCGCTGGCGCTCGTCGAACTCGTGCTGCCGACCTTCGAGGCGGTGACCGGCATCGCCGAGTCCGACCTCTCGATTCGCGGCGCCCCCGGCGCCCTCCGCTACGACGGCGCCCTGCGCCTCGTGAACGGGCGCGGCTGGGTGCCGGACCTCGGCGTCTGGCTCACCGACGTCGGCGCCCGCATTGCCTTCCGGGGCTCGTCGATCGCCCTCGTCGATTCGGCCTACGTGGGGTCTGATCTCGGCGGGTCGCTGCGGACGCGCGGCACCGTGGACATCGCCCGGATCACCAACCCGGTCTTCGCCCTCGACTTCGACGCGGACGAGTTCCACGGCATCGTGCGCAACGACATGGAGTTCGCCGTGAGCGGCCGGGCGCGGCTCGACAGCGCCTACGCGAGACCCTGGGTGAGCGGCGACGTCGTCCTCTCCGACGGATTCCTGGAGCAGGACGAGTTCCTCCGCGGACTCGAAGTCTTCAATCCCGGCGACGTGGAGGTGTTCGACTTCCTCGACGCGTCCGCGGAAGGCGTGCTGGCACAGTTCCGGAACCCGTTCCTCGACAACCTCGTGCTGGACGCGAACGTCGATCTCGGCTCCAACCTCCGTCTGCAGTCGGGACGGCTCGATGCCGAGGTCGTCGGGGAAGGGATCTCCGTCTACATGGACCGCCGCCTCGACATCCTCGACATCAGCGGAAGCGCCGAGATGCCGCGGGGCACCTACTTCTTCGACCGCGTGCCCCCCTATGTCCGGCCGCTCCGGATCACCGCGGGGAGCATGCAGTTCGTCGGGGACGCCGGCTTCAATCCCATCATCGACATCACCGCCGAATACCGGGACCGGACCATCGACGGCCCCGTGTTCGTCGAGGCCCGGATCACCGGCACCGCCATCGAGCCGGAGGTCCTGCTGACGAGCAACCCGCCCATGAGCGACACCGACCAGTACTGCCTGCTCGCGGTCGGGACGCCGTGCTACCGCTCCGCCGACCCGCAACTGGCCCAGAGGGTCGGGCAGCAGCTCCTCTTCGGTCCGCTGAGTTCCGGGCTCACGTCCGCGCTTGGGGCGACCGGCATCCGCTACCTCAACCTGACGCCGATCGCCGCCGGGCGCGGCGCCGGGACCGTCGCGAACCGGAGCCTGTTCGAGCGCACGGCGCTGGAAGTCGGGTGGGACGCGAGCAACACCCTCTTCCTCTCCTACTGGCAGCCGCTGGGCGGCGGGCCTCCGCGGGCAGCCCTGGACTGGGCGTTCCTCCCCGGCTGGTCCGTCGAAGCCGGCACCGCAAGCCGGTTCGACGAGCGGCTGTTCGGGCTCAGCCTGGGCACGAACGTCGCCAACGACCGCACCTACAGCCTCTTCCTCTTCCGCGAGTGGGAGTTCGGCGAAGGCTCCGGCTCTGACGGCGATTCCGGCGAGGACCCCGACCCCGGCGGGGGTCCCCGGTAGCATGTCCGGCGCGCACCTCTATCCCGATTCCGAGCGGTTCCTCGTGCTCCTCAACCCCGGCGCGGGGGGCGGAACCACGGGTCCCGAGACGCTGCGCCGGCGGCTGGGCGGCGCCTTCGCCGCGCGGGGCGTCCCCTTCGACATCATCGAGGCCGCGAATTCCGAGGAGGGTCTGGAGGTCGCCCGCGAGGCCGCGGAGCGCGGATACCGCGCCATCGTCGCGGCGGGGGGCGACGGCACCGTGAGCGTGGCCCTGCGCGGCGTCGCAGGAACGTCCGTGCCCGTGGCGATCGTCCCCTTCGGAACCGCCAATCAACTCGCCCTCAACTTCGACATTCCCACGTCGCTGGAGGACAGCGTGCGGGTCGCGGTCGAGGGGAAAGTGACCAGCATCGACCTCGCG
Organism: Candidatus Palauibacter scopulicola; assembly: GCF_947581915.1. NCBI lineage: Bacteria > Pseudomonadati > Gemmatimonadota > Gemmatimonadia > Candidatus Palauibacterales > Candidatus Palauibacteraceae > Candidatus Palauibacter > Candidatus Palauibacter scopulicola. Next base: position 26,145 of record NZ_CANPWG010000073.1, on the reverse strand, counting down.
GAGGCGAACGGAGAGACGTTCGCGCTCATGGCGGGCGCGGGCCTCGACGCGCAGGTCATGGCCGACGCCACCGCCGAACTCAAGAGCCGCCTCGGCTTCGGCGCCTACATCTACAGCGGACTCAAGAACGTCATCAACCGCCCCGGCGCCGACTTCCGGATCACCGCCGACGACCAGGAAGTGGAGGTGAAGGCGTCGATGGTCCTCGTCGCGAACGCGGGCCAGCTCGGGGCCGGCCCCCTTCCCGTGGAGTTCCGGATGGCGCCCGGGGCCTCGTTCCAGGACGGCCTCATCGACGTGTGCATCTACGCCCCCAGCAACCTCCCCGAGGTCGCCCGCATCATCTGGCGCGTCACGCGAAACCGGTTCTCGGGGGACGACAAGATCATCTACTTCCAGGCCCGCAGCGTCCGGATCGAGGCCGACCCGCCCGTCGCCATAGAGATCGACGGCGACCCCCGCGGCGAGACCCCGATGGAAGCGAAGGTCTCGCCGCAGGCCGCCCGGATCATCGTCCCCCGGTAGGGGTCCCGCCGCCGGCTGCCGCCGACGCGCGTTCCCGCGGGAACGTCAGCGGGGGTAGAGCAGGTAGGGGCGGCGGAGCGTCTCGAAGGCGGCGACGTCGGCCGCCCACTGCGAGGTGATTTCGTCGAGCGGGGCGCCGCGGTCGATGGCGAGCCGGAGGCCGTCCGAGCCCGCGAGACGGTCGAAGTGGCGCACCCTCCACTCCCAGGCGTCGCCGGAGAGCCGGCGCGCGGCGAGCAGCGCGGCCACGGCGGTCCGCACCGGGTCGTAGGCCGAGCGGTCCGTCACCGTGAGGCGGATCCCCGAGATCTCCTCCCCCCTGAACCTGCCGTCACTCGGCGACTCCGGCGTGAACGCGACTGCGCGGATCTCGACCCCCGGCAGGCGCGCGATCCCCGCCGCTGCCTCCGCGCCTGCCGCCTCCTCCGCGCCCGCGACGGCCGCGATCTCGGCTACCCAGGCTTCGCCGTCCAGCCACGGCGCGCCCAGCACCTGGAACGCCGTCGGCGTCCCGCGGCCGACCGAGAGGTTCGTCCCCTCGAACAGGCAGGTGCCGGGGTAGTGCGTGGCGCTCTCCAGCGACGGCATGTTGAGCGACGGCGCGATCCAGGGGAGGTCCGTCTCGTCGAACCAGCGCTCCGCGGACCAGCCCGCGGCCGGCACGACGTGCAACTCCACCTCCACGCCGAACGCCCCCCGGTACAGGCGCGCGAGTTCGCCCGCCGTGAGTCCGTGGCGCACCGGCACCGGGTACAGGCCGACGAAGGTCGCGAAGGCCGGGTCCAGCACGGGACCCTGAGTGAGGCCACCGATCGGATTCGGGCGATCGAGGACGATCATGGGGACGCCCGCGCGCCCGGCCGCCTCCATCGCGTACGCCATCGTCGACACGTAGGTGTAGTACCGTGCGCCGATGTCCTGGATATCGAACGCGAGCACGTCGACCGCAGCCAGCATCTCCGGCGTGGGCGCCCGCGTCTCGCCGTACAGCGAGTAGATCGGCAGCCCCGTCCCCTCGTCGATCGCGTCGTCGATTGCGGATCCCTCCGCCTCCGTGCCCCGGATCCCGTGCTCGGGCGCGAAGAGCGCCGTGAGTTCCGCGTCCGCGTAGCCGTGCAGGAGGTCGATGGAACTCGTGCCGTCGCGCCCCACGCCGCTCCGGTTCGTGATCAGCCCCACGCGCCGCCCGTCGATGAGATGCGAGGAATCCGCGAGCAGCACATCGATCCCCGGACGCACGGTCGCCGCGCCCCCCCCGGTCGATCCCGCCACCGCCGATTCCGCCTCCGCCCCGCTGGCTCCCGCTCCCGATTCCGGCCCTCCGCACGCGGTGATGGCGAGAAGGGGAAGAAGGAGAGGAAGAAGGAGAGGAAGAAGGGGGAGGAAACCGGCGAGCGGATTCATCTCGCGCCGCGTAGGTTCGGGGCAGCGAGCGCGAGACGCGGGGCGGGCGGAGGTCGACATGGTGCGGAGACTAGAGACGTTGGGCGGCCCCCGAAAGCGGGACGGGCAACGGAGGGCCATGGCGCGCGTGCGGAGGGAGGTCGCGCACGGCCGGACGGTCGTCGCCCTCGGGCTGGTCGCGGTCCTGGCCGTCGGCTCGTTCGCCTGCCGCTCCTCCTCCAGTCCCGCCGCTTCCGGTCCCGCCGCCGTGGGCCCCGCCGGTGCGGTTCCAGCCAGCGCGGGCGCCGCCGCTCCGAGCCCGGCCGCCCCCGGTTCGGCTCCCCCCGGTGCGGACCCTGCCGGCACGGTCGCCGCCGGCACGGTCGCCGCCGGTTCGGGTGCCGCTTCCGGTCCGGCCGGCTCCGGCGCCGCCGCTGCCCTCGGCGGCCATCCGCCGGTCGAGTCCGTCCTTTCCGCCGAGGCGCGGGCCTGGGTGGAGGAGACGCTGGCCGGTCTCAGCCTGCGCGAGCGGGTCGCGCAACTCGTGATGGTGTGGATGAGCGGCGGCTACGCCCCGCGCGACGACGAGGAGTTCACGCGCATCGAGTCCCTCGTGCGCGACGACGCGATCGGCGGGATCGTGATATCGCTCGGCACCCCCCTCGGGTACGCCGCGCGGCTGAACCGGCTGCAGGCCTCCGCCGACGTTCCCCTGCTCGTCGCCGCGGACTTCGAGGCCGGCGCCGGGTTCCGCGTCAGCGGCGTGTACGCGCTGCCGAACATGCTCGAGATGCCCGGCGCGACCGTCCTCCCCCCCGCGATGGCGCTCGGCGCGGCGGACGATGAGGACTACGCCTACTCCGCCGGCCGGATCACCGGCATCGAGGCGCGCGCCCTCGGCGTCCACATCGCCTTCGCGCCCGTGCTCGACGTCAACAACAACCCCGCCAATCCCATCATCAACACGCGCTCCTTCGGGGAAGACCCCGAGCGCGTGGCGGCGCTCGGCGCGGCGTTCATCCGGGGCGCGCGCGAAGCCGGCCTGCTCGCCACCGCCAAGCACTTTCCCGGCCACGGCGACACCGGGACGGACTCCCACGTCGCCCTCCCGGTCATTCCCGGCGACCGCGCCCGCCTCGACAGCCTCGAACTCGTCCCCTTCCGGCGCGCGATCGCCGAGGGCGTCGACGCGGTGATGACGGCCCACGTCGCGGCCCCCGGCATCCTCGGCGCCGGCGCCCCGCCCGCCACGCTGTCGCCGTACTTCATGACGGACATGTTGCGCGACGACCTCGGTTTCGACGGCGTCCTCTTCACCGACGCGCTCGACATGGCCGCCATCGCCGACGACTACGGGGCCAGCGAAGCCGCGATCCGCTCGCTGGAAGCGGGGAGCGACGTCCTGCTCATGCCGCGCGAGCCGCTGCGGGCCATCGCGGCCGTCGTCGGCGCCGTCCGCTCCGGCCGGCTCACGGCCGCGCGCATCGAGGCCTCCGCCCGGCGCGTCCTGGAGTTGAAGGCGCGGGCCCGCGTGCACGAAGCCGCGGAGGTCGATCCCGACGCCATCCCCCGGCTCGTCGGCACCCAGTGGCACGAGTCCTTCGCCCGCGGAGTCGCCGCGCGCTCCATCACGCTCGTGCGCAACGAGGCCGGCGCCGTGCCCCTCGACCCGCGCCAGTCGCGCTCCGTGCTCTCCGTCACCTTCGCCGGGACGAACGACCTCGCCGCCGGACGCGTCTTCAACCGCGAACTCGGCCAGGCCGTGCGCGTCCGCCGCGCCCGGATCGGCTTCGACGCCCACCCCGACGTCTACGAATCGCTCCTCCGGCGCGCCCGCTCCGCCGACGCCGTCATCTTCTCCGCCTACGTCCGGCCCGGCGCCGCCTCGGATTCCACCGACCTCCCCGAGGAGGTCCGGGACTTCTTCGACCGCCTCGGCGCCGCCGGCCGAACCCCCGTGCTCGTCTCCTTCGGGAGCCCCTACCTGCTCAACTCCGTGCCGGACGCGGAGACGTACCTCATCGCGTGGGGCGGAGCGGACGCCTCGCAGGAAGCCGCCGCGCTCGCCCTTCTCGGCGCGCCGGTCTCCGGCCGCCTGCCGATCTCGCTCCCGCCCCGCCACGCGCTCGGCGATGGCCTGACCAGCGGCGGAAGCGCGGATGCGGAAGCGGGGCCGGCGGCCATCGATCCGGCGGCCGTCGATCCGGCGCGCATCGACAGACTCGGTCCCCCGGTCGCCGACGGACGCATGCGGCTCCCGTGGGAGGAGTGGCCCGTCAATGTGGGGATGGATGGAGATTCCCTCGCGCGCGTGGACCGGATCATCGACGCGGCGATCGCGGACGGCGCGGCGCCCGGCGCGGTGCTCGCCGTGGGACGGGGGGACCGCGTCGTCCGGCTGCGCGGCTACGGCAACCTGGACTGGGCCTCCTCCGCCACGCTGCCGCCGGACGCTGCCGCGACGGACTCGAGCCTGTACGACCTCGCGTCGCTCACGAAGGTCGTCGCCACCACGACCGGAGTCATGCAACTCATCGACCGCGGCCGTCTCTCTCTCGACACCCGCATCGGCGAGCACCTGCCGGAGTGGTCGCAGGGGTGGAAGCGCGACGTCACCGTCCGCCACCTGTTGACGCACCAGGGGGGGCTGCCGCCCTTCCTGCCATTCTGGCGCACCCTCCGGGGAGAAGAGGCGTACCGGGAGGCGATCGCGGCCCTCGAACCCGATTACGAGCCGGGGGAGGACGGCGACCCGACCGTCTATTCCGACATCGGGTTCATGACGCTGGGATTCCTGATCGAGGAAGTCTCGGGACAGCCGTTCGACTACTACCTCCATGAGTCCATCTTCCGGCGGCTGGGGATGACGGAGACCTGGTTCGAGCCGCCCCCCTCGCTGTACCGCCGGACGGCGCCGACCGAGGTGGACACCGTCTACCGGCACCGGCACGTGCACGGGGAGGTACACGACGAGAACGCCCACGCGCTGGAGGGCGTGGCGGGACACGCGGGACTCTTCTCGTCGGCGCGCGACCTCTCGAAGTTCGCCGCCTGGATCCTCGCCGCCGCGCGCGAAGGGCGGGGTCTCGCCGCCGCCGACCGCCCCCCGCCCGGGCCGTACACCCGGTCGTTCTCCGCCCGTCTCGACTCGCCCTCGCCGGAGGTCGTGGCGCGGTTCACGGCGCGGGCCGCCCCCGCCTCGAGCCGGGCGCTGGGCTGGGACACTCCCTCCGGACGCTCGTCGGCGGGGGACTACTTCGGTGAAGACGCGTTCGGACACACCGGCTTCACCGGCACGAGCTTCTGGGTGGATCCGGAGCTGGACCTGTTCGTCGTCCTGCTCACGAACCGCGTGAACCCGACCCGGAACAACCGAAAGCACATCGCGCTGCGGCGCGCCGTGCACGACGCCGTCGCGACCTCGATCCGTGATCAGGTCGTCCGCCCCCGCGACCCCGGCGGCGCGGGCGGCCCGCCGCCTTCGGGCTCCGACCGCTGACCTCTCTCGACCTCGCGATCCTCGTCGTCTACCTCGGCGGGATCACCGCCTGGGGGGCGTGGCTCGGCAGGGGCGCGCGCGGGGGAGAGGAGTATTTCCTCGGCCGTCGCGACCTGCCGTGGGTCGTCGTCCTCCTGTCCGTCGTGGCGACGGAGACGAGCACGCTCACCTTCCTCTCCATCCCCGGCATCGCCTACGGCGGGTCGCTCGCCTTCGTGCAGATCGCGGCCGGCTACGTGCTCGGGCGGATCGCGGTCGCCTCCTGGCTGCTGCCGGCGTACCGCGAGGGGCGCCTGCGGACGGCTTACGAGTTGCTGGAGGCCCGGTTCGGGACGGAGACCCGCCGGCTGACCTCCGGCATCTTCATGATCACGCGCCTCCTCGCGGATTCCGTGCGGCTCTTCGCGACGGCGATCCCGCTCACGCTCGTCACCGGGTGGCCGCTCATCGCCTCCGTCCTCGTGATCGGGGCCGTCACCTTCATCTATACCTTCATCGGCGGCATCCGCGCGGTCGTGTGGGTCGACGCCTCGCAGATGGCGCTCTACCTGGCCGGCGGGCTCATCGCCCTCGTCGTCCTCGCCGGCGCCGTCCCCGGCGGGTGGCCCGAAATCCTCGCCCGCGCCGGGGAGGCCGGGAAGCTCACCGTCATCGACCCCTCCCTCGACTTCGGGCGACCCTACACGCTGTGGGCCGGACTGCTCGGCGGCGCCTTCCTCTCCATGGGCTCTCACGGCGCGGACCAGCTCATCGTCCAGCGCCTCCTCGCCTGCCGCGACCTCGCCGCCAGCCGCCGCGCCCTCGTCGGCAGCGGCTTCGCCGTCCTCTTCCAGTTCACCCTCTTCCTCTTCGTTGGCTTGGGCCTCTGGGCGTGGTACGACGGAGCCGCCTTCGTGCGTGCCGACGAGATCTTCGCGGGGTTCATCGTTGAAGCGCTCCCCGCCGGCGTCCGCGGCCTGCTCATCGCGGGCGTGTTCGCGGCCGCCATGTCTACGCTCTCCAGTTCCATCAACGCGCTATCATCGACGGCGGCGTACGACTTCTGGGCGGCGTCCCGCCCGGAGGCGGACGAGCGCCGGATCCTGCGCGTGGGGAGGATCGCGGCCGTGGCGTGGACGGCCCTGCTCGTGGCGGCGGCGATCGGGTTCATCCCGCTGAGCGAGGAGAGCACCGCCGTGGAGGTGTCGCTCGGGATCGCGTCGCTCGTCTACGGCGGACTGCTGGGGGCGTTCGCGCTCGCCCGCTTCTCGCGCCGGGCCACGAGCCGCTCGGCCCGGATCGGAATCCTGTTCGGGATCGGGTCCGTCACCGCGATATGGATCGGGGCCCGGGCCGCGGTCGCTTGGCCGTGGTTCGTCCTCATCGGCACGGCGATTACGGTGGCGGTCGGCCTCCTCGCCGGCTCCCGCCGCGGTGCGGCAGCGTCGGAATGAAGTCGCGAGGATGAAGTCGCGGCGAGCACGCGTACTCGCGGTGGCCGCTGTCGCATGGGCGGCCGCCTGCGGCGACGGGGAGCCGGACGTCACGGGACCCGCGCCCGTGCCGAACCGCGCGCCGGAGGCGGTGGGGACGATCCCGGCGCGGACGCTGCCCGTCGGGGAGACGGCGACCGTGGACGTGTCGTCCCACTTCCGCGACCCCGATGGGGACGTCCTGTCCTACACGGCGGCGACATCGAACCCGGGCGTCGTCGGCGTTTCCGTGTCCGGCAGTTCCGTGACGGTCACCGCCGCCGCCAGGGGCGTTGTCACTATCACGGTGACCGGCCGCGACCCGCAGGGGCTGGCCGCCCAGCAGAGCTTCGAGGTCACGGTCCCGAACCGGTCCCCCGCGGTCGCGGACACGATCCCGGCGCAGACGCTGTTTACGGGCGAGACGGCGACGGTGGACGCGTCCGCCCACTTCCGGGACCCGGACGGCGACCCGCTCAGCTTCGCCGCGACCTCGTCCGACTCCGCGGTCGCGACGGTCACGGTCTCCGGGGCGACGCTGACCATCCGCGCGGTCGCCGCCGGGGTCGCGACGGTCACGGTGACCGCGAGCGATACCGACGGCGCCGGGGCGGAGCAGCGCTTCGATGTCACGGTGCCGAACCGCGCGCCGGAGGCCGTCGACGCGCTTCCCCCGCTGACGCTCGAGGTCGGCGAGACGGAGCCCGTCGTCGTGTCCCCCTTCTTCCGCGACCCGGACGGCGACTCCCTCACCTACACGGCGGCCTCATCGAACCCCGAGGTCGCCGCCGTCTCCGTGTCGAGCGATTCGGTGGCCGTCGAGGCGCTCGCGAAGGGTCTGGCGACGATCACGGTGATTGCGACCGATCCGGCCGGTGCCGGGGCGGAGCAGCGCTTCGATGTCACGGTGCCCAACCGCGCGCCGGAGGTCGTGGGGACGCTCCCGCCGCGGACCATCGCCGCGGGCGAGACGGAACCCGTCGCCGTGTCCCCGTACTTCCGCGACCCGGACGGCGACCCGCTCACCTACACGGCGACCTCGGACAGCCCGGATGTCGCGACGGTCGTGGTCACCGAAGGGGTGCTGTTGATCCGCGCGGTCGCCGACGGCACCGCTACCATCACGGTGACCGCGACCGATCCGGAGGAGGCCGCCGTCGCCACATCGTTCGACGTGACCGTCGTGCGTCCCGCGCACCCATTCGAGATCGAACTCGTGTTCGCGACCCCGATGACCGCAGCCCACGAGGCCGCGTTCCAGCGCGCGGCGGAGCGCTGGATGAAGATCCTCGCGCCGACGGAACTCCCCGAGACGCGGCTGGACCGGACCCTGGGGTGCGGGGGAGACCCGAGATTCGAGCGCCACGTGGAAACGATCGAGGGCGTGATGATCGTGGTGGCGGTGGTCGAAATCGACGGTCCGCTCGGGACCCTGGGACGCGCCGGGCCCTGTTGGGTCCGGACCGCGACCTCGTTGCCCCTCTACGGCCGGATCCTGATGGACGCCGCGGACCTCAACCGGCTCGGGGCCGGCGATCTGGAGGAGTTGATCCTCCACGAAATGGCGCATGTGCTCGGCTTCGGCACGCTCTGGCCAAGGGTCGGTCTGCTCCGGGACCCCGCCTCCGAGACGTCGTCGCCGGACACCCACTTCACGGGCCCGCTGGCCATCGCGGCGTTCGATGCGGCCGGCGGGACGGACTACCCGGGCGCCAAGGTGCCCGTGGAGAACAGGGGCGGCGAGGGATCGCGGAACAGCCATTGGAGGGACACCGTCCTCGCGCTGGAACTCATGAGGCCGTTCCAGCGCCTCGGCGTGGCCGAACCGCTGAGCGCGATCACCATCCAGTCGCTGGCGGATTTCGGCTACGAAGTCGATGCGACGCAGGCCGAGCCCTACCGGCTGCCCAGCCCGGATCTCGCCCGCGCCCTCGAGGCGGCCCCGAAGATCCCCTACGGAGACGACATCTGGAGAGGCCCCCTGATCTTCGTAGACCCCAACGGCCGCATCACCCGCGTAATCCCCAGGTAAGAGCAGAGGACCGGCACAGCCGTCAGGCGGGCTCCGGCCGGCTGAACCCGTGCACCACGGTCTCGGAGAGGGTCGCGAACTGCGCGGCGATCTCCTGGCGCATCGTGTCGAATCGTGCGTCGATGTCCTGGCGCATCGTGTCGAATCGCGCGTCGATGTCCTGGCTCATCGTGTCGAGCCGCGCCTCGAACCCATTCATCCGCGCGTCGAACCCATCCATTCGCGCGTTGACGTTCTCATGCAGACGGACGACGTGCTCGCGGACATCGGCGTAGCCAACCCGCAGTTTGGACATCTCGTCGGTGAGAGCGACGAACCGGCGTTCCCACTTCACATCCAGCGCGTCAAAGCGGTTGTCGATGGCCTCGAAACGGTGGTCTATCGACACGAAGCGGCTGTCCATGGCGTCCAGGCGGCCTTCGATGACTTCGAAGCGGCGGTCCATGGCGTCCAGGCGGTTCTCGATGGCCTCGAAGCGTGGATCGAGCGCCTGCACGAGTGCGGCAACCAGGGCCGCATCGCGGTCGTTACGTGTGAATCTGCGGATCAGCAACGTCCACCTCGCATCCGGAGTAGCGTGACGCCCCAACCATGCCCGGCGCCATCAACGGGCCATCAACCGGGCTCCGGATCCCGGCGCTCACCACGGCCCGCCACTCCAACGTAGCCGGTGCGGCCCTCGCGCGCGCGCCGGGCTGGCAAGCTGGCCCCGGGTACGTCGAACTGCCGCGCGACCGCCTCATCGTCGCTCACCGAACCTCGATGCCCTGCTCCGCGGCGATCCGCATGTCCCTCTCGGAGTACTCGACGGCCCACGTTTCTCCGTTCCGTCGGTTGATCCGGGCAAGAGCACCGTCGATGTGCTGACATTCGGTCACCGCCCGGGCGAATCCCTCCACGCAATCTCGGCTGTGCGTCGTCGCCAGCACCTGAACGTTGTTGGCCTCCGCAGTTTCCAGAACCATGCGCCAGAAGCGCTCTTGCAGGGAGTGGTGGATGCCGTTTTCGGCTTCGTCGATCACCAGGAATCCGTCGCGGCTGTTGGCCAGGGCCAGCGCCACCCCGAACACCCGCACGGCCCCGTCCCCCAGACTCTTCAACGGAACAGGCACGGGATCGCCCTCCAGCTCCACGATCACTCGACTACGTCGCGGTCGGCGGCCTGCGTGTCCCCCGACCACAGCCGCGCGCTCAGCCGCGTTCACCACGAGCTTCAAGGCGTCAACGACCTTGTCCTCGTCTGGGGTCAACTCAACGTCGTTCCACCATTTCGCGATCCTGTCGTCTCCCAGTACGCCCGGGCCCAGGGAAAGGCAACGCCGGCCACGCGCCGCCAACGCTCGGACGGCCTCGAGGGCGGCGGTCTTCCCCACACCGTTTTTTCCAGTGAGCAGCGTCACCCGACCGAGCCGGCCGATCGAAAGCTCCCGGATGCCCCGAAACCCGGTGATGGCCAGGTGTGGGAGATGGAGTCGGTTCCCGGGTGTTTCTTGAGTCATGGAGTCTCCAGCCACGCGGATCGGGAGGGCGAAAACGCTACCTCCCTCAGGTTGCGGGCTCGCCGAGGGATTCGAGGCGACGCAACCAGGCGTCGAATCTCGGGCATTCGCTTCGTATCCGGTTCAGCCCAATTTCAGCCGCCAGCGGAGGGCCGTCCAGTCGCTTCCGGTAGCTCGGAATCAGCCGCTTGATACGTTTGCTCGGCGCGGTCGTGGGACTGTCGTTGATGTCCTCCGGCGTGTCGAATTCGGAGCGGATGGATCTCAGATCCGCGACCGGAGCTTCGGGGAGAACGATCGCGAACGCGTCCACGTTCGAGAACAGCAGTCCCTCGAACTCGTGCATCTGGACGTAGGGGAACACGAATCGCTCGTCGAATGGTCCGAGGCTCTCGCGGATCGCCCGGAGGAGGTCGTCGGCCGACATGGTTCCCTTGCCCCTGAACCCATAGAAGTCCACGAGGGAGGTTACGGCATCGAAACTCGCCTTCAGTGCCCGCATTTCCCGTGCGAGCAGACCTATCGAGACATTCCCGCCACCCTGTCCCCTGCCGCGCGCCCGGCCGACCATGACAGGTCTGACGTCAACGCCCCGGCCTTGGAGATGGACCGCCAGCGAATCCTTGACGAATTCCTCCTCCGTCTGCCCCTCCACGGAGATGGCCAAACGGGTCAAGGCCGTCCGCCCAGCAGGTTCTTCTGCCAGAGTTCTCCCAGCGTGTAGTCGTCAAGCCATTCGCGGAGCTGGTTCGCGTCCTGCGGGCGCAACACTGTCCGCCCGTCGTCCAGTTCCAGCACGAAGACCTGATCGAGCTCGAACGAATCGACGAGGAGGGGCGACTGCGTCGCCACGATGACCTGCCGACTCTCGGCCAGGGCGAGGATCATGTCGCCCACGAGTGCGACCGCCTTCGGATGCAGGCCCAGTTCCGGTTCGTCGAGGAGCAGCACGCCCGGAAGCATTTCCGCAGGGAGGTTCAGCAACGTCACGAGAGCGAAGAAACGCAGCGAGCCGTCCGACGTGAGGTGCGCGCCGTAGGTCTTGTCCGAATGCCTGGAGCGCCAGCGCAGGGCGACCTTCCCGTATTGCTCCTCGATCTCGAACCGGTCGAAGCCGGGCAGTACGCGCCGAATGTGCTTGCAGATGATGTCGTACCGGCGCAGATCCTCCTGTTCCAGCCGGTACAGCATGGCCGCCAGGTTGCCCCCGTCGGCTCGCAGGTACGCGTTCTCGCCGGCGTCACAGTTCTTCTTGAACTTCGAGGTGGCGCCGGTGTTGTGGAACTGAAAGGCGGCGCAGTCTCTCAGCAGGTGAGTGACCACGCGCGCGGTTCGCGCGCGGATCTCCGACACCGGCTCCCGGCCGTTCGGCTGCCCCTCATCGACGATGTGGGCCTCCCGGTGCCCGCTGCCCAGAGAGTTCCATGGCGGATTTCCGTCGAGATCGTCACGGCTGTAGCGAAACGCCTCGTCGATGAACAGCAACTGGTCGGGATGGGCGAAGGCCAGCTTGAACCGGTAGTCGTTCCGCCCGGTGTCCGTGCGTATCGCGATCTCGGCGTCCAGGCGCGGCGTAGTCTCGTTCCCCCCGTGCAACTGGTCGTCCGCGCCGCCTTCGATGCCGACGAACTCCGCGAGTTTCCGCGACTTCAGCATCCAGCTCAGCATGTCGAAGAACTTCACGAAGTTTGATTTTCCGGAGCCGTTCGCGCCGATCAGTACGTTCGCGCCCGCTCCCGGCGAGAGCTTGACGTCGGCCAGCGAGCGAAAGCCCTGGATATGGATGCGCTCGATGTGGGCGTGGTCGGTCATGGTCGAGGGACCCCTCTACGTTTCACTGCCGCGTGGCGTCTTCGGTCGACGCACGGCGTGCTTCAGAGCCGCACCAAGCTCGCGCGCCCTGCCTTGACGGAGCAAGCGAGAGGAGGAAGCACCGCGCGCACCGGGCCGGCAAGCTGGCGCGGGGGCGGCGGGCGCGTCTACGATCCCCGGCTATGGAAGACTCGAACGCTCTCATCGTGCGGGGGGCGCGGGAGCACAACCTGCGCGACGTCGATGTCGAACTGCCGCGCGACCGGCTCATCGTCGTCACCGGGCTCTCCGGCTCCGGCAAGTCGTCGCTCGCCTTCGACACCATCTACGCGGAGGGGCAGCGCCGCTACGTCGAATCCCTCTCCGCCTACGCCCGGCAGTTCCTCGGCGTCATGGAGAAGCCCGACGTCGACGTCATCGAGGGCCTCTCGCCCGCCATCGCGATCGAGCAGCGCACCGCCGGTGGCAACCCGCGCTCCACCGTCGGCACCGTCACCGAGATCTACGACTACCTCCGGCTCCTGTGGGCCCGCGCCGGCACCCCCCACTGTCCCTCGTGCGGCCGCCCCGTGCGCCCCCAGTCGCCGTCGGAGATCGCGAAGCAGATCCTCGGCTGGCCGGCCGGTGCCCGCATCGAGGTCCGCGCCCCGCTGGTCCGGGGACGGAAGGGGGAGTTCCGCGACCTGTTCGAGCGCACGCTCAGTGATGGTTTCGTGCGCGCGCGCGTGGACGGCGAACTCGTCGACCTCTCCGACCCGCCGTCCCTGAACCGGCGCCGCAACCACGACATCTCCGTCGTCGTGGACCGGCTCGTCGTGCGCGCCTCCGACCGCGAGCGGCTGGCCGACTCCGTGGCCACCGCGCTCGGCATGGCCGACGGCGTCGTCGAGGTCGCCCTTCACAACGGCGCCGACGAAGCCGCCGGCGAGGCCGCCGACGGCGCGGACGACGGCGACGAGGCCCACCTGTTCAGCGAGCGCTACGCCTGCCCGGCGTGCGGGATCGGCATGCCGGAACTCGAGCCCCGGCAGTTCTCCTTCAACTCCCCCTTCGGCGCCTGCCGGGAGTGCGACGGGCTCGGCACCCAGCGCGTCCCCAACGCCGACCTCATCGTGGGCGGCGACCGCATCTCCATCCTCGAGGGCGTCCTCCTCCCCCTGGGCGCGCCGAGTTACGGCTCCCGCCGCCACGCCCTCGCGCGCCTCGCCCGCAAGCTCGACTTCGACCTCAACACCGTCTGGGGCGACCTGAACGGGGACCAGCAGGAGGCGATCCTCTACGGCGACACCGACGTGGGATGGGAAGGAGCCGTCGCCGCCACCCTGCGCCGCTACCACGAGACGACGAGCGAGCGCGTGCGCCTCTCGCTCGAGGAGTACATGACCCTCTCCACCTGTCTCGCCTGCGAGGGCGGCCGGCTGCGCCCGGAGAGCCGGGCCGTCACCCTCGAGGGACTCTCCCTCCCCGCCCTCACCGCGCAGTCCGTGGCCGAACTCCGCCCCCTCCTCGGCAACTGGCTCGAAACCGCCCGCGCCGCCGGCGGCCAGGCCGCCGAGATCCGCGTCCCCATCCTCAAGGAGGTCGTCGAGCGCCTCGAGTTCCTCGACCACGTCGGCCTCGGCTACCTCACCCTCGCCCGCTCCGCCGGCACCCTCTCCGGCGGCGAGGCCCAGCGCATCCGCCTCGCCACCCAGATCGGGAGCCGCCTCGTCGGCGTCCTCTACGTGCTCGACGAACCCAGCATCGGCCTCCACCCGCGCGACAACCGCAAGCTCCTGCAGACGCTCGGCGCCCTGCGCGACCTCGGAAACACCGTCCTCGTCGTCGAACACGACGAACTCACCATCCGCCGCGCCGACCACATCGTCGACATGGGGCCCGGGGCCGGGCGCGAGGGCGGGGAAGTCGTCGTCTCCGGCGACATCGACCGCCTCCTGGCCGACGAACGCTCCCTCACCGCCGCCTACCTGCGCGGCGAGCGTGAGATCTCCGTCCCCGCACGCCGCCGCCCCCCCGACAACGGCCGCCTCGTCGTGCGCGGCGCCCGCGAGCACAACCTGCGCGCGATCGACGTCGAGTTCCCGCTCGGCACCTTCATCTGCGTCACCGGCGTGTCCGGCTCCGGCAAGTCCACCCTCGTCGAGCAGATCCTCTACCGCCGCCTCGCCCGCGAGATCTACCGCTCCAAGCTCGTCCCCGGCGCCCACGACGCGATCGAGGGCATCGACCTCTTCGACAAGGTCATCGACGTCGACCAGAGCCCCATCGGCCGCACCCCGCGCTCGAACCCCGCCACCTACACCGGCCTCTTCACCCCCATCCGCGACCTCTTCGCCCGCCTGCCCGAGTCGAACATCCGCGGCTACGCGCCGGGGCGCTTCAGCTTCAACGTGAAGGGCGGGCGCTGCGAACCCTGCCGCGGCGACGGCCTCGTGAAGATCGAGATGCACTTCCTGCCCGACGTGTACGTCCCCTGCGACATCTGCCGGGGGCGCCGCTACAACCGCGAGACGCTCGAGGTCCTCTACCGCGGCCGCAGCATCGCCGACGTGCTCGCGATGAGCGTGGACGAGGCGCTCGAGTTCTTCGACGCCGTGCCCTCGGTGAAGCGCCGCCTGGGCACCCTCTCCGACGTCGGCCTCGGCTACGTGACGCTCGGCCAGCCCGCCACCACGCTCTCCGGCGGCGAGGCCCAGCGCGTGAAGCTCGCCACCGAACTCGCGAAGACGAGCACCGGCCGCACCGTCTACATCCTCGACGAGCCCACCACCGGCCTCCACTTCGAGGACGTGCGCCTCCTCCTCCGCGTCCTCCACCGGCTCGCCGACCGCGGCAACACGATCATCGTCATCGAACACCACATGGACGTCGTGAAGACCGCCGACTGGGTCATCGACATGGGCCCGGAGGGCGGAGCGGGCGGCGGCCTCGTCGTCGCCGAGGGTCCCCCGGAACTCGTGGCCGCGACGCCCGGCAGCCACACCGGCCGGCACCTCGCCGCGCTCCTGCCGGAGTCGAGCCCGAAGCCGGCGGGAACCCTGGCCATACCAGGGGGGTAGGGGGCCGTATCAGGGCGCGGTGCAGCAACGCTCTACGGTTCAAAACGGTTCAAAAACCTTGACGGCGGGCGGCGATCGGTGCCATACTCCAGGTTACGCGGGGGAATGGGTGGTGGAGAGTGTGGTGGGGCCTGCCTCGAATCCCCCCGGAAAAACACGGTCCGAAGCGACGGTTTCACGGACTCGCTCGACCGAAGGAAACACCGAAGGAAACATCGACGAAAACAAGGTGTTTTTGCGGCTTCCGGCGCTCTTGCCACCCTGTGAGAGCGTGGGTATGTTCAGCCCGATTTGCGGGCTGGGGTGTGGTGCATCGTTCGTCGGCCGTGGTATGTTGATGGATCGAGTCGGCCATACACCCGAAGGACTTCATCCTGAGGAGGAGTGAAGAATGAGAAAGGGTACCAAAAGGCTGTTGACGGTCGGGGCGGTCCTGACCATCGGCGCTTGCGGTGACACCGTAGAGGTCGTCACCCCGCCGTTCCCGGACATTCCGCCCATCACCATTCCACCGCCGGTAATTCCGCCGCCGCCTCCGCCACCTCCGCCGCCTCCGCCGCCGCCTCCGGTGGCGAACCGCGCGCCGGTGGCAGTCGGCACGATTCCGGCCCACAACGTTGACGTCGGTGGCTCCGTGTCCGTGTCCGCCCTGAACGGGTACTTCAGCGACCCCGACGGCGACGCGCTGACCTTCACCGCCGCCTCGTCGAACGACGGCGTCGCCACGGTGAGCGTCGACGGCACGAGCGCGATGGTTAGCGGTGTCGCGCGCGGAAGTGCCGTTGTCACTATCACGGCAGCCGACCCGGATGGCCTCCAGGCCAACCAGGGCTTTAACGTCGAAGTCGGCCAGGATGGCGGTCGGCCGGCGACGGTCACGATCTTCGGTCTGCGGCAGGTGGACGACCGGAACACCTCGGTCGACCCGACCAACGTGTCCGGCGACGTCTCCGTCCTGCTCGACGTGCAGTACAACGACGAGACCGTGACGAATGTGGACCTCATGCTGGGCGACGAAGTCATCTCCTGCCGCGGCGCCTCGAGCGATGCCGCTTCTCCGGCTGGTGTCGTGCCCGGCGTTGCGGAGTCCGGCGGCTCGGTCGAGATCGAGTGCTTCTTCGACACCGACCAGGTGGCGGGCGAGTGCATGGGCATGCAGATGGAGCCCCGGTTCGCCAACGGCGATCACGAGTTGAGCGCACAGATCACGACGTCTGACGGAACGACGCGCACCGCGCTCGCCTCGCAGATGATCACGCTCAAGAATTCCAACTACGTGATGCTCGCCCACAGCAAGGGCAGCGAGTCGATGGTCACTGGCGGCGTCACCTTCTACGGCGGTCCGGCCGGAGAAGACGAGAGCAACGTCAACTCCTTCCACGCCTGCCCGGTTGCCTTCAACGGCACCGTCGTGGGCGAACTGTCGCTCCACGCGATGGTGACGGGTCCCGAGGCTTCGGCGCTCGAGGATGCCCCGCCGGCGCTGGCCTTCTCGGCGTTGCCCAACGGGACGCCGCGAAACGGCGTGGCCTTGGCCGACAAGGAGGCTCCGTTCACCTGGACCGTGAACCCGGGGATCAACTGGAACGTCGAGAACACCGCCGGCAAGGCGATGGGCAATAACGAGCACTGGCTCATCAACAGCGGCGACATCAAGGATGACGGCGGCCTGCTGGTGACCGACGAGTTCCGCGGAGACGACGAAGCGAAGCTCGGCCCGCGCTACTTCGACTACAAGGGCCCCACCTTCGACACCGCCGCCGGCGACAGGGGAATCTCCCTCCATCTCGGAGGCACCACCGTCGTGCCTGTGGCGAACACGTACTATTCCGCCGGCAACTTCAGGGTCAACGGCTTGGCCGACGCCGGCGTGGGCGGAGCCTCCGCCAAGTTTGCCGTGGGCGACTGCTCCGTGGGCGCCAACAGCGACGGCGACCGCCGGACGGCCTTCGTGGCCCTCGAAGGACTCGGGGACGTGAGCGGCATCGGCGATCTGCCTGAGGACGACCCAAACGCCGACTTTGACGATGACGACGGCGCCAACTGCTACGTGGCCGAGGTCACCGCGATCTACGACGGGCTCATGAACGCCCGGTCCGCACGGTCGGGTAACAGCACGATCCAGACCGGAGCCGCCTTCGGCGTCGACAAGGGCGACCCCGAGCTGAGCGACATCGAGCCGGATGAGGCCGGCTTGGTGCTGCGTGCCGGCGCCATGCTTTCCCTCGACGTCGAGGATCCGAAACTCGCCACGGGCGAGCCCGGCAGCGGCATCGGCGAGGTCAGGTGGTGGGTCGGCAGTCGCAGCTACACCCACCCACTCACCAGGGTCAAGGGCACGGCCACGGTCTCTGACGGAGCCGTCGAGATCAACACCGACCTTACGGCCGCTGCGAGCTCCTCAGGGGAGGGCGCCCGAACGGTGAACGTTCAGGCGCGAGACAGCGCCACGCCCGTGAACGCGAGTTCCACGACCTTCTCTTTCATTCGAGATACGAAGGCGCCGACGTTCACGCTCAGCAAGACCCAGGGCGACATCAGCCCGCAGTCGGCCACCGCAGTGACGGTTAGCGTGGGCGGAACCATTTCCGACAACAACGTGATCCGCTCGGCGGAGCTCCAGCTGCGGCGCAAGGCCACGGGTCAGAGCTGCATGGCCGCGGACACCATCCCGCGGAGAGAGGGCACGAACGCGCGGGTGTCGCGCAACAGGGTCGATCTCGAGAACGACACCAACGCGATCACCTTCGATGAGACCTTCACGATCAACGCGCCGGCAGGTGCGGGCACCGGACCCGAGGCCCTCTGCTTCTATCTCGATTCCGAGGACAACGCGGTCGAGCCCAACGGTCGGGACGCCGGCAACGAGGGCGACTATGTCCTCAACGAGTTCACGGTGAATTGGCCCACCGTTGCTGCTCCGCCTCCAGGTCCGACGTTCGAGTTCATGAACGTGGACGGAACCGAGATCGACACGGTCAAGGTGACCGAGGGCGATGCGACGGGCTTCCAGTACGCCGTCAGCCTGGCGAACACGGATACCGACACGGTGGCGGTGACGGTCACCGGTCCTGCCGGAGTCACCGTGGCGCCTGCGACGCTGAACTTCCCCAACACCGACACGACGTCGGACACGCTGATTGTGACGGTCACGACCGCACACGATCTGGACATCATGGCCAACCACGGCATGGTGACCCACTCGGCGACGGACTTCGAGAGTGCGTCCGTTGCGGTGCAGTCGAATGACGACGACTTCGCGATCTCGACGGACGTGGCGTCGATCAACGAGGATGCCAGCGCCACGGAGGTGACGGTGACGGTGACGGCCGGCACGGCGCCCGCTGCCGAGACAACCACAACCGTGAGCGTAAACATCGGCTATCCCACCGGCGATGCGGAGACGACGCCTGCTCCTCCCACCAGCGTGGACGTGGTTATCGCCGCGGGTATGAAGTCCGGTGAGGCCGAGGTCATGGTCGATGCGCTCGACGACGCGGTGCGTGACGAGGTCAGCGACATGATCGAACTGACCGTGTCAGGCAGCGCCGAGCAGGGCGTGTACTACATGCCTGCCAGCATCGATATCATGGATGACGATCCAGACATCACGCTGTCGCTGGATGTGACCGAAGTGGACGAGGATGCAGGCACCGTAACGGTGGAGATCACCGGCACGACGGACGTGCAGGTGAACGGTATCCTCAACTTCGCAGTCGCCCTCGGCGGGACCGCGACGCGCGGCGCTCCAGGCAGCACGACCGAGACCGACGACTACAGGGCTCCCGAGACCGTCGCGCTGCAGTTCAACACGGGCGGGACGACGGCGAGTGCGACCGTCACGCTGGAGATCAACGACGATGGCACTGACGAGGCCAACGAGACGATCATCTTTGACGACGCCGATGGCGCTCAGGTTGCCGGTGCCGGCAAGACGTACACGGTCGGCCCAGTCACGTTGACGATCAACGACAACGACGACGCATAACCCCAGCGGTCTCTGACGAGAGGCCTCACGGAAGCGGGCCCCCGCGCAGTTCTGCGGGGGCCCGCTTCTTTTGTGTTCTCCCCCCAAGCCACCGTCCCCCAAGCCGAATCGTCCGGCGCCGGAAGCCGGGTCCAGGTCGCCGGATTCCGCGAAGACGTGGACGAACTGCGGGAGGAGGCCCCTGAAAGTCCCGTGCGGTGCGCGCCCTCGGCGAGGAACGGCGTGCCGAGACTCACGCGTCACCCGAACTCGGCCCGCCGCACAGGTGTCGGCGGCGGTGTCCGCGGACGGGATCGGTTGGGGGGGCAGGTGGGTCGGCCGGCCTCGCCGCCTCCGCCGAAACCGGCGATCAGCCCCCCAGCGTATGCGCTGCCACCAGCTTCACACCGAGGGGGCCCGATCACGACCCCAGCCATGCGGTCGCCCGTGAAGTGCATGGGAAGGAAGCCGCCAGAGGCGCGCAGGACGCCCGTTTACGGAGCCGTCAGCGTCGAAGATGACCCATCCCCTCCTCCCCTCGGCCGCAGCTCGTTCCCGAGCCACACGGATGAGTCGGACCCATCGCCACGAACTCAAGAGCGGGGTCACCTTTTCCGCCGATCTCCAGGAGCGGGTTCGCACCGAGAAGAAGTTCCGGCCCCCCTGTTCGAAGCTGAACAGCGCATCCAGGAATGCTCCAGAGACCGCAGTTGGGGTCAAACTCAGCATGACCGCCACCAGCACCCCGGCCGACCGGAGACTCCTCCTGGCAGTCCTCATCGCCCGCATCCTTTCGAGCACTCGTCACCAGGCAAGGCGCGGTCGTTTTCGATGGTGCGACAGCGATCGCGGAGCGCGTCCAGGCCGCCCCGAAAAGACCCGGTTTCGGGGTTCGAATCGGGCGATGGGCGGGTGATCGTCGATCTCGAGCGCGTTTCGCGTGGCTCCGCGCCGTGCCGTCCCGGCCACTTTCGAGTGTCCGCCACATTATTGACGGTGGCTTGCGCATCACAATGTATGCCGCCAGATTCGAGTTTACGCACCGCCACTGCCGTACAGAGCGCGTGAAAGACGGATCCTCACCGTTTCTCACCTCGTCTTCGAATGCGGTAATGAATGTTGGAACGCGTCCTCGACTTTCCCACATTCGATATACGCGCCATCTCATTTGATATGTGACGGCGCCGGTTGGCAGGATGCTGGCGACGTAGGGCCGTCCCGTTTCGCTGACCGTGCGCCCCCCTCCGTGACTGCCCCTGCCTCGGCGGCGGCCGCCCGTTTCAGTCGAAGGTGCAGATGATGGGGAGGTGGTCGCTCAATCTCGGCTTTGGATCGAACACCTCTTCGTGACTCGGTACTCGGGCCTCGGTCAAGCGCTCGAGCAGCGGCGTGTTCACGTAGCAGTAGTCCAACTGATGTCGCACGACCTTCCTCGTGGGCTGATACGTGGGCACGGGGCCGCCGTGATGATGACTGAGGCAATCGGTCAGACCGAGGGTCTTCAGCCGGTCGATGACCTCCTGCCCCCCCTTGTGAAGCACCGATCGGTTGAAGTCACCGCCCACAATCCAGTTCGTATCGTCGGAGATACCCGCGGTGCGGAGCAATGCCCACAGGATTTCCGTGAACCAGAGCCTGGGGTTGGTCGAGAGCTTGATGCCCGAAACATCCACGTCGGCCCACTGCCGCGGCGGGATGGGGAAGGATGGCGAGTGAACGGCGACAACGTGGAACCGCTCCCCCGAGTCCAGCGTGGTCTTGCACCCGACGATCCAACCGTAGCGCTCCGTGTGGATCTTGTCGACCCACGTCACCGCTGATTTCAGGTCGAGCGTCGCATCGATCGGGCCCTTCGAGAGCACCGCCGTCGAAAACGGCGCGTTGTGGCCCCTGAAGTACCGTGGCGGTGTCAGTTGGCACTGGTAGCGGCGCCGGATGTGCCTGGGAATCCCGGTGACTTCCTGCAGCAGGACGATGTCCGCATCCACGCGCGTCACGGTCTTCCACAGCGCGCCCCGCCGCTTCCCCGCCCGGTTGACGTTCCACGTGAGCAACTTCATTGGCGTTTCGCTCCCTGGTCAGGTCACGTGGTGGGCGGGTAGGACGAACTCGATGTACTTGCGACGGACTCCCTTCATCGGAGGAGCATCAGCGGATCCTCAGGGCCCACACTGACATGTGGCCGGGAAGGGACGCATCGCCCGGAGACGTGACCTTGAGACTGGTTGGCCCTCGCTCGCCGGGGGGGCTCCAGTGAAGGTAGAAGGTCGAGCCGGCGCGAACGCTCCAGTCGCCGTGAAACGAGGCGGTTCTGGACATGTGGGGGCGAAGCTGGGCGCCCTCGCTGAATTGGCTCCAGACGTCGGCGAGATCCCAGGTCGTCATGCCGTGGGCTTCCCAGCCGTTCAGGTCCAGCCAGAGAGTAATGTAGAAGTCGACCAGGATTCGCTCGGATCGCCAGGCACTGACGTCCTCCAGCGCGGCGAGCCCGGAGGCCGCCGACTGGTTTAGCCGACGCGACAGGGCCTGTTCTCCGCCCGGGTACTCGCCCCCCCAGCGGTCCATGGCGTATCGGAGCACCATCGACGGAACATCGTACACTGCCCTGTTGGATCCCTTGCACGGCCCATTATTGCCCTCGTACGCGAAACCCATCCAGCTGCATTGCTCGGGCGCGTCCGGGACGCGGCGGAGGCCGTCGGGGTCATCCGAATCCCATCCAAAGAAGTGTCCCATCCCGCTCGCCCATTCCAGGTACCAGTCCAGTCCACGCTGGAAGGCCGCGCTGCCCAGATTCTGGCCGATCCCGTGCCCGAACACCCGATCCGCCACGAGGTGCTCCGAGAGGGTGGCGCCACCCTCCACCTCCCAATTGGAATACCCGGCCCCGTCGAACACCTCGGCTCGTGCCTGCACCAGGTGCGTCATCTCGTGCGTCAACAGCGGTGGGTAAAAGTCCAGCGCCTCTTCCCTGGTCCAGGGGTGCCCGAAGACTCCTTCGGGGTCGGGAACGCGACCGAAGAGGATCTCGGCATGATTGCTGGTTCCGCATTGGTCCACCGGGTAAAGGTCTCCAAACCAGGTCCAGCCGCCGACAAAGGTGTCGTCGCCGTCGCTCAGGTTCACTTCCTTGGTCATCAGGACGAGCACCCGGCGGTTCCTGTCCACATCGGAGAGACCGCCATAGTAATCGTCGTGAACCGGCTTGATGTGGGTGGCATATAGAGCGTCCAGTTCGGCAAGTTCGGACTCCGTGAACCGGTCGGCCGGGTTGTCGATGTCTTCGAGCCACAAGGCGTTCTCGCCGCTGAACCGGACTACGGCGCGGACCTGGCCGCGGGACGAGCAGCCGCCCACGAACTCCGCATCCCCGAACAAAGTCAGGGTGTCGTTCGCGAGCAGGGTGCGGGACTGTCGTGCGCCCGCCATCGGAGATGAAGGCGGGCCCAGCCGCCGGATCAGCGCCGCGTTCGCCGCCATGATCTCGTTGTGCCGCGCCCGATCAAGCCTCGGCCCTGCCGCCTCCTGGCCGAGAGCCACCGACGCGCCAGCGGATGCCGGGGGTGGCGGTGGAACCGTTGCCGCAGACGCTTCGGCCACCCCCTCCGCGCGGGGAAGCGGCCGGAACGCGACCGTGGCCCATGCGGCATCCAGAACCGCCGCATCCCCGGGGACGCTCGTCATGTGGACCGGCGTGAGCGAGGACGGCGTCTCCGAGGTGGAAACGACGCCGATGATGTACTCCCCGCCGGAAGCATCTCCGGGCAGGTGGACGCACCCGTTGCCGCCATGTGTGTAGCGATAGGAGCCCAGCGGCAGGGCGAGGTCCTCCGGAGTACGGGGCGTCACGCCAACGATGCGCGTTTCGCTGAGGCCCAGCACGGTCACGCTCAAAGGGGCTCGCCGGGCGGGCTGGCAGTCGCTCCGCGGAACGATCACGGACAGGCTGGTCCGACTCGCGGCGGTCACGGTGGCGGGCTGGCCATCGATCGAAACCGAATTGTACTCCGGGAACCGCGAGAAGCCGGAGCCCGTGATCGTCGCGTTCGCACCCTCGAGCAGGACACTTGGTTCGACATCCGAAATGGCGACCGGAAGCTGGGCCTCGGAGGTCACCGCAACGCTCTGGCTGGCGTTCAGGCCATCGGCATCGGTCGCGGTTACCGTCACCGTCGCAGTCCCGGGGGTGACGGCGAGAATCGCGAATTCGTCTCCGGTTACCGCGGCGAGCGCGACGGACGAATCCGTCGTGCCGATCGCATAGGTCAGAGCGTCGCCGTCCGGATCGGTGAAGTAGTCGGTGCCGGTCCATGCGGGCTCCTCTCCGACCGTCAGGCGCTGCGGGGGTATCGTGTCCGTCACGATGGGCGCGCGGTTGGGAACGACGACCGCGAAGCCCTGATCGGCGGTCAGCCCGCCGGGATCGGTGGCGGTGACGCTGATCGTCGCCTGTCCCTTCGCCACGGTCCGCACGGTCAGCGTGCCGCCCGACACCGACGCGGCGGCGACCGACTCCGAGGACGTCCCCGGTGTGTACGTCAGGGCGTCACCATCGGGATCGCTGAAGTAGTCATCCAAGTTGAACGTGGCCGAATCACCCACGGCGAGTTCGAGCGCCGGCACGGTTCCAACTGCCACCGGAGCTCGGTTCGGCGGAGGCGGCGGCGGACCGGGCGGTGCGGTCGGTTCGCCACCGCACGTGGCGACAGACACGCCCAGGAGGACGACAAGGGCCGCCAGGATCGTAGCTTCTCGTGGAGTCATGGAGGTTTCTCGTGGAGTCATGGAGGTTTCTCGTGGAGTCATGGAGGTCACCACTGGTCCGCCGAAGGAAGACCTCGGGAGACCAGCACTTCGAGGTCAGCGACGTCACTCAGCATCGATGCAATCCGGCCAGGGTCTGCCGCCGCCCCGGCAAGGATCCCGAGGCGATCGCCTCCGTTCGCGAGGTCACGCAGGATCCCCCGTATCCGGCCCGTCCGAGCGTCGCGAAGGAGCGCCGTGGGCGAGCTGCCGGCCTGGTCGAGGGTCGCGACCCCTCCGGGCGCGGAGAGTTCAATCGCCTCCAATTGGTCTGCCCAAGCGGGTGAAGCCGGGAGGGCGAAGGCGAATACCGATCCTCCGTCGCCGTGCGCCACCTCGGGCAGGTCGAAGTCGACCGAGAACAGCTCCGCACCGCCGGCGGTCCGACCCCTCAAGGTGTAGGGACCTCCCGAACCGGGAAGCGCCACCGGAGCGTCGACGACGAACGCCGGGTCGAGGAACGGGACGCCCGCCGCGTCGACGCCGCCCCACACCAGCAGGGTCCGGTCGGTGCCCGGCGCCGGCGCGAAGGCCGCGGACGCCTCCTCGTTGAGGCGCCGTTCGAGGGTCGTCTTCAGGTGGTACGTGCTGATCCAGCGCGGACGGCAGTTGCCCATCACGTCCGCGGTCTCGGGAGGAACGAGCTCATTGCTGGAGGGGTCGAACCCCCAGGCGCCGATCCTGCCGGCCCGATCCGGAAAATCCGGGTCCGTCTGGTCTGCGCCACCGCAGGGGGCATGCCGGAGGCTCATATTGTGCCCCAGTTCGTGCGCTACGGTCGTGGAGTCGAGGTGGGCCAGACTGCTCCGGCCGGGACGGAACGCCAGACCGCCGAACCCGAAATCGATCGTGAGAGATGAGGGTAGCCCCCCCATGTAGTATCCCGGTCCGCCTTCCATCACTCGAGTGGCCTCGATTTCGCGAAGGAGCTCCGAGCCGTTGGCTGCGGAAGTGAAGAAGGTCTCGCGGACGTCCAGCGTAAACTCCCCGACTGGCAACCAGGACCGAGTCGGCCAAAACATGGGATCGTCCACCGTAAACCTCGCGATGCGCGCCAGGAACCCGCTTTCGGATTGCCCCGGCCGGAGGACCGGCAGATATGTCAGGTGAAGCGGGGGTACGGTTCTGACGTCGACCGGCTGGCGGCCGCTCTCCGGGATACGTCTCGTTATGCCGACCTCGGCGCCGAGCGTATTGCCGGGGTCGACCTCGATGACGAGTTCGAGGCCCGGCTGCAACACGTCGGCTGGAACTTCGGCATTTGCCGACGTACGGAGGCTTCCCTCCTCCACCTGCGCCGGCACCGTGCCGCGCGCGGGGCTGGAATGTCCACGGCGTGGACCTCCTCTCCGCCCAGGTAGAACCTCGCGCGCACGGGTGGGAAACCCAGCGATTCGTCGTCGGGAGCGGTAAGGAATGCGCGGAGCAGCGCCGGGCGGTTGGCGATCAGGGGAACCGGGAAATCGAGGGATTGCACCGCCTGCACGAGGTATGCGGCGGGGAGGTCGTTGCGGCAACGGGCGACGCGATGGTTCGCGACCGTGCCGAGCCAGGCCAGAAAGTCCGGGTCCGCCGGAGCGCACAGGGACGTTCCCTCGGCGAGAAACGTGGTGAGGTTCCCGAGATTCGCGAACCCGGCCGGAAGGAAGCCGGAGAGGGTGGGGTTGGCGTTCAGCCTCAGTTCCCGCAGTTCGACGAGACCGGACAGCTCCGCCGGCAGGGGACCGGCCAAGGCGTTGTGCGACAGCGAGAGGACCTGGAGACGGGCCAGATTGCCCAGGGTGCCGGGGACGGACCCGCTCAGAGCGTTCCCGTGCAGAAGCAGTCGCTCCAGCGACTGGAGCCGACCCAGGTCCGGGGGGATCGCACCCGTGAGGTCGTTGTCCTCGAGCCGAAGCTGAACGAGTTGCGCCAAGTCTCCGAGGCGTCCGGGGATCTCACCCGTGAGGCGATTGGAATTGAGCCACATGAACTCGAGGCTGGAGAGGTTGCCCAGCTCGGGTGGGATCGGGCCGGTCAGGGCGTTGAATTGAAGCGCCAGAATGCGGAGTCGGGAGAGCTTACCCAGTTCCGGCGGAACTAGATATCGAAGGTCCCGTGTAGTCCAGAGGCGTA